>JBCCUH010000005.1:0-21014 GCA_039197405.1 Pseudomonadota bacterium | reverse complement strand
TAAAATGCACTCGTTACCACCCCAAGATGTACGGGCAGTGTGTTCAAATTGTGGAATACATTTGCCAAAATTTGACAAATCCGCGGGTTCTTGCTCAAAATAAACGGCGGTTCCCGGAGAAACCGCCGTTTGAATTGGTCTGAGTGAGCTAGAACTTAGAAAGGCTCGCCGATTTCCCATTTGGCGAGCAGCGCATTGAGCGTGCCGTCATCCTTCATTGACTGGATTGCCGCGTCGAACTTGGCGCGCAGCTCGCTGTCGCTTTCACGGATGCCCATGCCGACACCGCCGCCGATCAGCTCTTTCTGTTCAAGCAAGACCAGATCGGCGTCTTCAGCCGCGATCGGCGCAAGGAATGAGTTGTCGGCCAGAACTGCATCTGCTTCGCCGGATTTCACCGCTGCGACTGTTTCGTCAGGTGTTGCGAACTCGACCAGGGTTGCGCCCATTTCCGCAATGAAAGCTGCCTGGATGGTGCCGGTCTGCGCTGCCAGAACCGCGCCCTTCACGTCCAGATCTTCGCTGCCGGCCATCGCCAGGTAGGAGGAGGGATCAGGCTGTGTGTAGTTCTGGGTGAAGTCGATGACCTCGTCGCGTTCGTCAGTGATGGACATGCCCGCGATGATGGTGTCGTAGTTGCCGGACACGAGATTAGGGATGATGCTGTCCCATTCGTTCGTGACCCACTCGCAGGTCAGCTCGGCGCGTTTGCAAAGCTCATCGCCCAGCTCGCGCTCAAAGCCGTCAACTTCGCCCGCATCATTGATGAAGTTATACGGAGGGTAGGCGCCCTCTGTGCCCATGCGGATCGTCTCCGCCATGGCCAGGCCAGCGGTCAGTGCCAGCGCTGTTGTCGTCAGGATCAGTTTTTTCATGTTGGTTTCTCCCTTGGTGTGAATGGTTCGGACGTCAGGCAGTCGCTGAAAGGAACTGCTGAAGCCTTGGGGTTTTCGGTGCACCGAACAAATCGCCCGGCGCGCCTTCTTCTTCGATCAGACCCTGATGCAGAAAGATGACGTGATCGCTCACATCATGGGCCATTTTCATATCATGGGTGACGATCAGCATCGTGCGCCCTTCGGCGGCAAGATCCTTGATCACCCTGACCACTTCCTGTTCCAGTTCAGGATCAAGCGCGGAGGTCGGCTCGTCAAACAGCAGCGCTTCAGGCTCCATGCACAAACCGCGCGCAATGGCGGCACGTTGCTGCTGACCGCCGGACAGTTGCGCCGGGTAGACATCGCATTTGTCGCCGATTCCAACCTTGTCGAGATACTTGCGCGCAGAGGCTTCGACCTCGGCCCGATCGCGCCCCAGCACGGTCAGCGGCGCCTCCATCACATTTTGCAGGATGGTCATATGGGACCACAGATTGAACTGTTGGAACACCATGCTGAGGTTGGTGCGGATGCGCAGAATTTGCGCCGCATCGGAGGGGCGGCGGTTGTGCCCGCTGCCTTTCCAGCTGACAGGCTCGCCCTGAAATCTGATCTCGCCCTGCTGGCTGTCTTCCAGAAGATTGCAGCATCGCAGCAAGGTGGACTTGCCTGAACCGGATGAACCGATGAGTGACACCACATCGCCGCGACGCGCGGTCAGGGACACACCCTTGAGCACTTCCAACTCGCTATAGGCTTTGTGCAGGTTTTCGATCTCGATGACCGGATTTTTCGGCGTGTCAGTTGAGGTCACATGGGTCTCTTGTGTCTATCGCGCCATATTTGGTCTGAGAATCGCAGGCTTTGCAATCATAATTCGCGGTGGTCAGGGGGTAGTTGACGAAGGGGAAGGCGTGATTGCGCGGGGGAAGGGGGCGTCGGTACGGCAAGATAGGTCTTGTCCGGAATGTCCACCAGCCCCTGCAGCCCCAGCGCCTCTGCCCCCGGCGTGCCAAGCGCCCTGGTCAAAGCGGCGCGAATGACGCCCGCGTCCTGCGTCAGGCCGCATATATAGGGCAGGCTGGGCGTGGGATCTGTCTGTGCGATTACGCGAAGATTGTCCGGGCAGGCGCCGGTGTGCTGTAGTAGCCGGTAGCTGTGCAGATCGACGGATGTGACATCGGCAACGCCGCGGGCAACCGCAGCGAGCGACGCCGCGTGACCACCGGTTTCCAGCAACTGGCCGACCTGCACACCTGCGCTGCGCAGCGCGTGCTGCGGCGCGGCCCAGCCCGATTGCGACAGGGCGTCGTTAAACGCGAAAATGCGGCCGGAGCAATCTTTCAGTTCCCGCATATCGCTGGTGCTTTGGACCACGAACACGGATCGGTAATAGCCGGGCGGGCAGTCCGGCAGCACGTAATCCGGGGTTGCGAGTTTGTGAACGGTTCCGTGCAACTGCGCACGGTAGGGAAAGCCGCAGGTCTGCGCCAGAATGAGACCCGGATCACGCCAGATGTCCCAGACATCCCTGTCGCGGGTCAACCGGTCAGGGCCATGGCCCAAAGCGGCGCGGATTGCTGCCCACAGCGCGTCATTGGCCGTGTCAACGCCGGGCATGTCGTACATGCCAAGCATCGCGCATGCGGCCATCAGGCTTTTGCCACGCGTTGCCGCGCCAGGGCAGAGTCGCGGTCGTTGACGCCCAGAAGGGAAGCCACCAGACGCAATAGCGCATCCTCTTCATCCTCGCGCACGCCATCGGCCAGAACCACCGACCACAGAGCCTCGATCACGCCGAGGCGATCCTCATAGGCCACCGCATCCTTGATGGCGCGGGTGAAGCGAACCGTATCGGGGGCTTCGGCCTCCAGAACTTCGGCATCTGAAAGCAGCGCCTCTGCGCCGCTGGCATCAAGGCCGTAGCGATCGGCAATCACCGAGAGGATTTGCGCACGTTCGGAGCGGGCGAATGTGCCATCGGTGCGCGCGGCACGGACCAGCAACGCGGTCAGCGCGAGACGCGCATCGCCCCCGTCAATCGGATCAGGATCCGGCTGGGTGAGGCGTTTCAGAAAATCAGCAAACATGACAGCGATATAGGTGTCTCAGGTACGGGAGGAAAGGGCGGCTTTGGCTTTGGCCCGTGCGGCAGAGCAGTCGTCCGGCTGAATGGCCAGATGATCCTGCGTGACCTGCATCATGTCCACTTCCGCCTGATGCGTGGCACCGTCGGCATAGACAACTTCCCAAAGCGCCTCGGTCAGATCAAGACGCGCCTGATAGCTGGTCAGACGGCAGAGCAGATGGGCAAACTCATCGGTGCCGGGCGCGAAGGTTTCCAGCCGTTCACAATCGGCGCGCAGCTTGGCGGCTTCGATTGGACCGAGACCCTGCAGGCGCGCAAGCACCCGGTCGATCTGGCTGATTTCCTGCACCGCATAATGGTTGTCCGCCTTGGCCACCCTGACAAGCAAGGCGCCAAGTGCGTGCGGCACATCCGTCGGCGGCAGCGGTTTTGGCTCAGGAGCCACAGGCGCGGCGGAAAAAAGGCGGGTCAGACGGTCAAGGACAGACATCACGGATCATAGCCTTCGATGATCACCAGATCGCTGGTGGCGATGGGGTCGCGGATCGCCTTGGCGGCCTGATAGGCGTCGCTGCCGTAACAGGCTTTTGCCGCCGCGTAGCTGGGAAACTCGATCACCACTGTGCGGGGCCGGGCCTGGCCCTCGCGCAGTTCCTGCTGTCCCGCGCGCACCAGAAACCGCGCGCCATATTCTGCGAAAGGCGCCGCATTTGCGGCTTTGTATCTTTCGTATGTTTCGGGATCGTCCACAGTCACATGTGCGATCCAGTAGCCTTTGGCCATTTCTGCCTCCCGATTGGTTCGCGCGTGAGGCTAGCCGATCACGTCGTTGCTTTCAAAGCGCAAATTGTCGATGGCCACGCCTTCGGGATCGGTGTTGACAATGAGGAAGCCTGCGATGTCAGGGTCCATACCGTTGCGGTGAAAGACATAGCTTTGCTCTGAGAGGGGGCCGAGGGTGAGCGTATCAATGGTGCTGCCGTCGCGGCGCAGAAACTGTACCGAGGCTTCGCCAGCCTCGCCGCCGCGAATGTCAAAACCAAGCGCGGGCTGATCGCGATCGAAAAGCACCGCGAGGGCGCCCTCGCCAATCGCCTCGACCCGGGGATAGCGGCGATGACCATGACCGTGCAGCACGTTCGAGCCCAGAAGGCGCATGGTGCCCAGCGTCTCGCCCGGCCCGCCATCCACCACGGTCAACGGCATCAGGGGTGTGCCGACGATCACGTCAAAATCGCCGCGTTCCTGGCGCAGCTGCCCGGCAAAGCGTTCGCCGAAGCTGGCGCCGTCGCGGATGATCACATGATCGAATTTGCTACCGATCCCGATGGAGGTGGTCAGATCATCGAAATCGATAAGCCGCGTGAAGCGAAACTCGGACGCCTCGGCAAGGCAAATGGGCCTGTCACAGGCAAAAGCAGCCGGGGCTAGAAAGATGGCTGTGGCTAAAATGCATTTGAACATACGCAAGGGTAGCACGATTTTCTGCGAAAATCCTGCGTGCTGTTTTCTTCTGCGAAGAAAACCCGGTGGGCTAAAATCTTCACAGAAGGTTTTAGCCGGTCACACCAGGCGCGAGTTTTCCTTGGCCGCGCGTACGAAATCCTTGAAAAGCGGATGCGGGTCAAACGGTTTGGATTTCAGTTCCGGGTGATACTGAACGCCGATGAACCACGGGTGATCGGGCCATTCCACGATTTCCGGCAGGCGTCCGTCAGGCGACATGCCCGAGAAGGTCAGCCCGGCGCCCTCCAGCTGTTTGCGGTATTTGATATCGACCTCATAGCGGTGCCGGTGGCGTTCCTCGATTGCGGTCGCGCCATAGACCTCGGCCACCTTCGTTCCGGCCGTGAGCGTTGCGTCATAGGCGCCAAGGCGCATGGTCCCGCCCTTGTCATCATCTGCTTTCCGCTCGACCTTGGCGTTGCCCTGCACCCATTCCTTGAGGTGGTAAACCACAGGTTCGAAACGCTTTTTCCCTGCCTCATGGTCAAACTCTTCCGACCCTGCCGTTTCCAGCCCCGCGACATTGCGCGCCGCTTCGATCACGGCCATTTGCATGCCGAGGCAGATCCCGAGATAAGGGACGTTGTTTTCGCGGGCAAACTGCGCGGCCTTGATCTTGCCTTCGGTTCCGCGCTCGCCAAAGCCGCCAGGCACGAGGATCGCGTGATAGCCTTCCAGATGCGGGGCCGCATCTTCGCTGTCGAAGACTTCGGCATCGACCCAGGAGACATTGACCTTCACGCGGTTTGCCATACCGCCATGCGTCAAGGCTTCCTTGATGGATTTATAGGCGTCCTCCAGTTGCGTGTATTTGCCGACGATGGCGACATTCACCTCGCCATCGGTATTGTGGATGCGGTCGGCCACGTCTTCCCAGACGCTGAGATCGGGGCGCGGTGCGGGGCTGATCTGGAACGCATCCAGCACCGCTTGATCCAGACCTTCGCGGTGATAGGCGAGCGGTGCTTCGTAGATGGATTTAAGGTCATAGGCGGCCACGACCGCCTCTTTGCGCACGTTGCAAAAGAGCGCGATTTTTTCGCGTTCCTTTTCCGGGATCGGCTGTTCGGAGCGGCACACGAGGATATCGGGGGCCAAACCGATACTTTGCATTTCCTTGACCGAATGCTGGGTGGGCTTGGTCTTGAGTTCGCCCGAGGCGGCCAGATAGGGCAGCAGCGTCAGGTGCATGTAAAGGCATAGGCCGCGCGGACGGTCATGGCTGAACTGGCGGATCGCCTCGAAGAAGGGCAGGCCTTCGATATCGCCGACAGTGCCGCCGATTTCGCAGAGCATGAAGTCCACCTCATCCTCGCCGATGGCGATGAAATCCTTGATCTCATTGGTCACATGCGGGATCACCTGAATGGTTTTGCCCAGGTAGTCGCCGCGACGCTCCTTTTCGAGAACATTGGTGTAAATGCGCCCTGAGGAAATGGAATCGGTCTTGCGCGCGGGCACGCCGGTGAAGCGCTCATAGTGGCCAAGGTCGAGATCGGTTTCTGCGCCATCGTCGGTGACGAACACCTCACCATGCTCAAAGGGGCTCATCGTGCCCGGATCGACATTGAGATAGGGATCAAGTTTGCGCAAGCGCACAGAAAAGCCGCGGGCCTGCAGCAGCGATCCCAGCGCGGCAGAGGCAAGCCCCTTGCCGAGAGAAGATACAACGCCGCCGGTAATAAAGATAAAACGCGCCATCTGGCTTTCGTCTCCCGTGAGGTCTGCGCCGGAGCGGGCAGACGGAATTTCATGTGAAATGGCGGAATTCTTGCCGCTACCCACGGGATTTAAGCCTTACTAGATTCGAAGGACCCGTGCAAGCCAGCCGCAAGATGATGATGCCAAAGAAAAGCGCGCCACAACAGGTGGGGCGCGCCATGGGGTATTTGCCTGCGTTATTCGGTGATCTGGGGCACCAGAGGCGCATCGCCCTCGGTCGGGGAAGGCGGCAAAAGATCGGTGCCATCGCCCAGAGGGTTGGCCGGAGCCTCGCCTGCGGGGGCCGAGGCATCGCCGCCCAGACGGTCCAGAGCAGAGCCGCCGCCGCTTGCGCCAAGCACGGTCAGCGTGATCGATGTGCAGATAAAGCAGATCGCCAAAATCCATGTGACCTTGCCAAGCGCCGTTGCCGCCGCGCGGCCGGACATCACGCCACCTGCGCGGCCGCCGCCACCCATGCCAAGACCGCCGCCCTCAGAGCGCTGCATCAGGACGACGCCAACCAGCGACAGGGCCAGCAGCAGGTGAATGATCAGAACGACGTTTTCCATGACATCTCGCGGCAAGAAGGGCGGTTTGGGGGTATCTAGGCAAAGACACGCCCCGCTGCAACCCGTCTCATGCGCGGTGCGGCAGATTACCTGCGCTCACCGCGCCGTGCAAACCGCCTGTCCGGCTCACGCAAATCCCGGCAAATAGACCACCAGCGTGCAGCCGCTTTTGGAATAGGAGTTATGTCTGGTGCCATCTGACAGGCAGATGATGTCACCCGGCTTGTATTCATACCCGTCGTGATCTGTCAGATCGCCGTCGATCAAGTAGAACTCTTCGTCGCCAAGGTGGGTATGCGCCAGGGTCGTTTGGCCGGGCGCCATGCGGTAGATGTGAAAGCCCTCGCCGGGCGTGCCGCCATTGACCTGAAGCACCTCGCCGTCCTGGGTTCCGTCCTCGCCTAGCAGCGGAACAAAGCCCCCGTCTGCGATATTGGCAACCTTGCGTTTCGACGGTTCGATCGGGTCCATGGTCGATATCCTTTGAGCGGCCTGAGATGACGTGCAGCTTGGCCGTCATTCACCGCTGCTGTCCACCTTAAAATAGCTGGCCTCATAGGTGATCGGAAAATTGACCGACCGTGCAATGAAGCAATGGGCGTGGATCTTGCTATGGATACTGTCGGCAAGCTTTGGATCCACTCCGGGCGCGAGGCCGATTTTCGGGCGCAGCACCGCGCTGACAAAGCGGCCCGTGCCATCGGGCAGGCTTTCGCCCCTGCCCACGGGATCATCCACATAAGAATGCACCACGACACCCGCATCGCTGGCCAGATGCAGATACCACAGCATATGGCAGGAGCTGACTGTAGCGATCAGAAGGTCTTCGGGGTTGTGCAGGCCTGGATCGCCCCCGAGCAACGGATCATTGGAGCAGGCGATGTGTGGTTTGCCCGGTGTCTCGACGCTCCAGTTCCGCGTGTAGCCGAGATACGCGGCGTTGCCTTTGCCGGTGTTACCGGTCCAGCGCACGCGGGAGGTGAAGTCGTGCTGTTTACTCATCGACGTCATCCATATCCGCTTGTCCGGACAGGCTGCGACGGATGTGCGACCAGCTGAGGCCGATGCCAAGCACGAGGCTGCCAGCAAGGAGGCCAAGCCATGTGTTCATGGTCTTGTTCTCGATATCGAGCCAGCCCAGATCATAAAGCACCCACAAAAGCGCAGCGAAGACGGCCAGCACCAGAATCACGCCAAAGGGGCCTATCGAGCGCACGGTTGCGCGCAGGTAGATGATGTAGCCGATCAGCAAAAGCAGACCGCTGAGAACAATGAACGGCAATCGTTCTGCATAGCTGCCAAGGGTCCAATCCACCCAGGAATAGCGGGTCGGGTTGAAGGTCAGCGCGAGCAAAGCAAAGGCGAAGAGCCAGCGGGGGAGGAATTTGGCCAATTGTCGTCTCCTTGGCGGACCGACCCTCCGGGGGGAGTTTATCTGGCAAGATGAAGCCATGATTGCACCCCGAAGCGGCTGCGGCGATTTTTCGAGTTTCCGATATCCGTCAGACCTTCTATACGGGCGCGGGTTTGCAATGATCAAGAAGGGCCGTGTCCAGTGGCAAATGTCGTCGTCGTCGGCGCCCAGTGGGGCGATGAGGGAAAAGGCAAGATCGTTGATTGGCTGTCTGAGCGCGCCGATGTGATCGCGCGGTTTCAGGGCGGGCACAACGCCGGGCACACATTGGTTGTGGACGGCGAGGTCTACAAGCTGCACGCGCTGCCTTCCGGTGTTGTGCGCGGCGGCAAGCTGTCGGTGATTGGCAACGGTGTGGTGCTGGACCCCTGGCATCTGATCAGGGAGATTGGCGTAATTGCGGAGCAGGGTGTGTCGATCACGCCCGAGACGCTGATGATTGCCGAGAACACGCCGCTTATTCTGCCGATCCATGGCGAGTTGGACCGGGCACGCGAGGAAGCTGCGAGCAAGGGCACCAAGATCGGCACCACCGGGCGCGGCATTGGACCGGCGTATGAGGATAAGGTGGGTCGCCGCTCGGTTCGTGTGGCGGATCTGGCGGATGAGGCGACACTGGAGGCGCGGGTAGATCGGGCGCTGCAGCATCACGACCCCTTGCGCAAGGGGCTAGGGATCGAGCCGGTGGACCGCGATGCCCTGATCGCTGAGCTGAGAGAGATTGCGCCGGAGATCCTGAAATACGCAGCGCCAGTGTGGAAGGTTCTGAGCGAACGCAAGAAGAAGGGCCAGCGCATCCTTTTTGAAGGAGCGCAGGGCGCTTTGCTGGATATCGACTTTGGCACATATCCGTTCGTGACCTCGTCCAATGTGATCGCAGGGCAGGCGGCGACGGGTGTGGGCATCGGGCCGACCTCGATCGATTATGTGCTGGGCATCGTGAAAGCCTATACGACCCGCGTTGGCGAGGGGCCGTTTCCGACAGAGCTGGAGGATGACGACGGCCAGCGTCTGGGCGAACGCGGGCATGAGTTTGGCACCACCACCGGGCGCAAGCGCCGCTGCGGCTGGTTTGATGCAGCGCTGGTGCGGCAGACTTGCGCGACCTCTGGCGTCACAGGGATTTCGCTGACCAAGCTCGATGTGCTCGACGGTTTTGAAACGCTGAAGATCTGCACGGGCTATATGCTGGACGGGCAGGAGATTGATTACCTGCCGACCGCTGCCGATCATCAGGCGCGATGCACGCCGGTTTACGAAGAGATGCCGGGCTGGAGCGAAAGCACGGAAGGGGCGCGGTCCTGGGCAGAGCTGCCCGCCAATGCGATCAAATATGTGCGCCGTCTGGAAGAGCTGATCGGCTGCCCGGTCGCCCTGGTTTCCACGTCGCCGGAACGCGACGATACGATCCTTGTCACTGACCCGTTCGAGGACTGATGGCCCTTTCCTACAAAGCAAAACGGCGCTGGGCGCTGATCATCCTGCTGATAGGACTGCCGCTCTATATCATCTTTGCGGTGGCTGGGGTGGCGCTGCTGCATAAGGTGATGGGGCGCCCGCCGATCTGGATGGAATTTGGCATATTCGTGCTGCTGGGTATCCTCTGGGCCGTGCCGTTCAAAAATGTCTTTCGCGGAGTCGGGCAGGCTGACCCGGAGAGCACGGACGACTAGGCAGGCGCGAGGCGCCCGAGCGGCATGCGCGATGCACGTAAACCAAATGCGGTCAAGGCGAAACGGCCCGCCCCGGCAAGGGCGAGCCGCCATTTGCGCGTGGAGCAGACTTACCCAGCTTCGCGCGTATCGGGTTTAAAGCTGATGCGGTCGGAGACGGTGAACCGGCCGCCTGAAATTTTTTCGATTTTGCCCTGGCGCAAAAGCTGGCCGAAGGAGCGCAGCCCGTCCTCGCGCGAGAAATTGTCCTCCTGCACCATGCGCACTTTGGTCATCAGCTGCGGACGCGAGAATTGCTCGCGGCCTTCGACAAAGGCCAGATAGGCGGCGGCGGCTTCCAGAAGATCAGGCAGCTCTGTTGCACCCATTTCATCGGCAAATTCCTGGAACGTGCCTTCCGCATCCCCGATGATCGCGGGATTGGACGAGCGCGCTTTGGCAGGAGCGGGCTGTGCCGTTTGAACAGGGGCCTCGGGCGCAATCGCGGCGCGGGTGGCATTGTCGGCGCGAATACGGCGGCGCGGTGCGGGCACGACCTGCGGCGCGGTTTCGACAGCAGCGGCGGGCAGATTTGGTGTCTCTTGCGGGACATCAACGCGCTGTTCGGCAACCAGTTTCAGGGGCGGCGGAGCCGCTTGCACCGGCTGTTCGGCCTGCGCCCGACGATTGGGGCGCTCCGGGCGTTCGGGGCGGGCAGGGCGCACCGCGTCCTGCAGATCACCGCGATAGGCTTCTGTCTGATCGGTGCCGTCCCCTTCGATCAATGCGGTTTTGTCGGCCCGAGCCGCAGCAACGGCAGCGCGCATATGGCCCATGGCATTGCGGCGCTGTTTGCTTTCCGGGTGATCCAGTTCATCGCTGGTCTGGGACATCAGCCGGTCCATTTCCGCCTCAGGTGCCTGATCGAGATCAAGGGCTGCGCTTGCCTCGGCGGACGGAGATTGCAACACTTCAGCCTGCGGCGCGTCTGTGGGAATGCCCGCAAGCTCGGCTTCGACGGCGGCCAGTTCACGCTGCAATTCGTCTTCATCATCAGACGACAGGGATGTCTGCGGCTCTGGCGTGGGCGCGCTGGGCGCGGCCTCGGGTGCTGGCTGCTGCGCGGAGCTGTCGGTGTCGTTCTGCACTTCCTCCAGATCGCCGTCGGCCACCGCTTTTTCGAACTCGGCGCGCTTCATCTTGATCACCCGAGCGCGAATCGGGCGGCGCGGTGCTGGCGCGGCCTCTGGCTGTTCGGCTGCGGGAGCCTGTTCCGGCTCTGGCGTTTGGGCTGCGTCTTTGGCCCCTGGGTCCTCGTCAACCGGTTTCGGCACTGCGCCCGCTTGCACCCGAACCGGGCGCGGGGTTGCTTCGGCGACACTGGCTGCGGGTTTTTCCGGCTCGGCGTCCGTCACACTGTCTGCAGCGGGCTGCGCCCTCGGCGCGCCTTCGTCAGTCAAGACTTCCGCTGGTGTTTCGTCGGCCTGTGCGGCTTCGGCGGGCTGATCGGCGGCAGGTTCCTGCACAGCCGAATCGGAAGCTGCGATCTGATCCATGACATTGGCAATGGTGTCTTCCTGCGGCGTTGCATCAGAGCGTTCCTGGGCCGGTTCAGCTGGCAGGATGTCTTCCAGATCGGTGTCACCGGGCAAAGTGTCGAGAATCTCGTCAGCATGCTCGTCTTCGGTGAACCCGGCAGTGTCACCGCCTGCGCCCGGGTTGCCAACGACAGCACGAATGCGTGCCAGCTTGGCTGCAATAGTGCCGCTGTCTGCTTCGGGGGCTGCGCCGGGCAGATCGTCTGTGTCTGAAGCTGCGGCTTCGGACGGTGCGTCATCGCTGGTTTCCGCGTCCTGAAGCAGGGCGCCGACGGCAGCAATCGTATCCTCGGCGGTGTCTTTCTGGTCGGGTGCCTGATCAGAGGGCGCAACCGTTTCGGGTGCTTGCGGCGCTGCATCTTCATGGTCTTCAGAGCGGCTTTCATCCGCATCGCTTGGCGCGATGGGCGTGTCCCCGGCGGCAGCTTCGGAGGGTTCGACTGGATCGGCGACCGGTGCAGGGTCTGCTTCGGGAACGCCTGCGCCAGGAAGCGCTGTGCGCAAAACGATGCTGTCGCCTTCGAGCCGCGCCTCGACCCGGCGGGCGATTTCCTTTTCGGCAATACGAGCGAGCATTTCGGCATCAGGGGTCGGCGGCTCGGCCCCAAAGTAACGGTCATCCGCGGCCAAATCCCGGAAATACTCGGCGATCGCCTTCATTGTGTCGAAGGAATCATCGAATCCCTCCAATGTGCACGAAAATGTGCCATAGGAGACGGTAAGAACTTTACTGGTACTGACCATGATTTACTCGCTTTTACTCTGCTCTTGGGTGGTTAATATCAAAGTCCTGTCGTCGAAAGCGGCCCGAATCTGTGTCTGACAGCGTATCATTTCATGGCCGGAATGTGATCTGTTTCCCAATCAAGGTTTAATCCCCAGTGCCAATCAGAATTGTTCACGCAACGGAACCATTGGGGCTGGTTGGCGGTGCCCCTGTTGCAGATGATGCCGTCGCGGCCCTGAAAACAAGGGTGTCGCGTGTGGTGGCTGCCGATGGTGGGGCAGAGGCGCTGCTGCGCTCGGGCTGGATGCCAGAGGCGGTGATCGGCGATATGGATTCGCTGCCCAGCGCCGCGCGTGAGGTTTTGGCCGACCATTTGCTGCACGAAGTAGAAGAGCAGGACAGCACCGATTTCGAGAAATGCCTGATGCGCGTGACGGCGCCGCTGATTCTGGCGCTGGGATTTCGGGGCGGGCGATTGGATCATGAGCTGGCGGCGCTGCACGGGTTGATGCGATTTGCAGATCAGCGGTGCATGTTGATCGGGCCGGATGATGTTGTCTTTCTCTGCCCGCCCTCGCTGAAACTGGATCTGCCCGCTGGCACACCCTTGTCGCTGTTCCCGCTCGCCCCTGTGACCGGGCGCGCCACAGGGCTGCAATGGTCATTCGAGCAGCTTGATTTCGCACCGGGTTTTCGGGTCGGCACGTCGAACCGGATAGAAGGTGTCGTGGATCTGCGGATGAGCGCGCCTGCGATGCTGTGTATCCTGCCAAATACCTGCCTTGACGAAGCTGTTACGCAGCTGGCGGCGCAGCCCGGCTCGTGGCCCGCTCGCGCATGACTATATACAGCCCGGCGCTGATGGTGATCAATATGCCAAGCGATGCCAGCGGATTGGGAAGATCGGAGAAGATCAGCCATCCCATGAAGGTGGCAAATGGGATTTCCAGATATTGCATCGGTGCCAGCGTGGCCGAGGGCGCATAGCGCAGCGACCATGTCATCAGCAGATGAGCCATTGTACCGATGACGCCGATGGCGATCAGCATGGTCCATTCGGTGCCATCCGGCGCGCGCAGGGCAAGGATTTCCGGGCCTGTATTGCCGAAGAGCAAAAGCACAGGTGCAAGAATGACCGTGGCCATCACGCCGTTGACGGCCTGCAGGCCAATGGGGTCGATGGTTTTGGCCATGGCGCGCGTCACCAGCATAAAGAACGAGAAGACCACGGCGACGACCAGCGGCAACAGGGCCGGCCAGCCCACTGCGTCAAACGCCGGTTGAATGACCAGTAGCGTGCCGATGAAGCCGACCAGGCAGGCGGCAATGCGGCGGAAGCCGATCTCTTCGCCCAGCACGTAGTGACCCAGGATCAGCATGATGAACGGCATCACGAAAGCGATGGCGACCGCATCGGCCAGCGGCAGGTATTGCAGCGCGGTGAACATCGCTCCGATGCCGACAATGTGCAGCAGGGTGCGGATCCACGCCAGCGCGTGGGTTCTGCCAGACATCCTCCAGGGTCGGCCTGTTGCCCAGACCAACGGAAAGAGCAGCACGGCCTGCACCGCGAAACGGGCCAGCAGCAACACGACAAGAGGAACGCTTTGTCCCAAAAGCTTGGCAAGCGAATCCCCGAGCGGCGCGAGGATGCAAAAACCAAGCATCAGGAGTATGCCGAGAAGTGGGCGATCTTGCATGATGCGCAGGCTAACAGGGATACCTGCGGTGGCAACCCGCCAGCGGGTGCTTGGGTTGCAAATTCACAAAAACGCTACATTTTCGAACATATGTCTGATGCGCCGCCCCTTGTTCCGATGTGTCCGCTCTGCGGCCGGCCCATTCCGCCGGGCGTGCCACAAAGCCAGCATCATCTGGTGCCCAAGCTGAAGGGTGGAAAAGGCGGGCCGACGGTATTGCTGCATCACATTTGCCACAAGGAAGTGCATAGGGTGCTGAGCGAGGCGGACCTGGCCCGCTCGTATGCAACGCCTGAGGCGCTGCGCGCGCATCCCGAACTGGCGCGGTTTTTCGCCTGGGTGGCCAAGCGTCCGCCGGAGTTTCTGTCGCGGTCAAAAGGCGGGCGGCGCAAGCGGTGAAACCGCGTTTGTGAACGCTGCCGAAGGGAAGTTTTTCAGCGAAAAGCAACTGGGCCGACAACCTCCGCAGAAGGTTCTTGTCAGCAGTTTGGAATGTTGACCGCCAGTCCGCCTAGCGAGGTTTCTTTGTATTTCTCGCTCATATCCGCGCCGGTCTGGCGCATGGTTTCGATACAGGCATCGAGCGGCACCAGATGCGTGCCATCCCCGCGCAGCGCCAGCGACGCCGCGGAGACGGCCTTGATCGCGCCCAGCCCATTGCGTTCGATGCAGGGCACCTGCACAAGTCCCTTGACCGGATCGCAAGTCATGCCGAGGTGATGCTCAAGGGCGATCTCGGCGGCATTTTCCACCTGCTCTGGCGTGCCGCCCAATACCGCGCAAAGCCCGGCAGCGGCCATCGCTGAGGCGCTGCCGACTTCCGCCTGACAGCCCGCTTCCGCGCCGGAGATCGAAGCGTTGAATTTCACCAATCCGCCGATGGCCGCGGCGGTCAGCAGAAATTCCTCCACCCGCGAAGCGGAAGCGCCTGGCACATGATCGAGGTAATAGCGGATCGTCGCGGGCACCACGCCCGCCGCCCCGTTGGTGGGGGCCGTGACCACCTGGCCACCGGCGGCGTTTTCCTCGTTCACCGCCATTGCGTAAACGCTCATCCAGTCGTTGATCGTATGCGGCGCGGCCCAGTTCATGCCGTGTTCAGCCTGCAGCGCGTCATGGATGCTCTTGGCGCGGCGGCGCACGTTTAGCCCGCCGGGCAGGATGCCATCGTAGGTCAGCCCGCGATCGATGCAGTCGCTCATCACCTGCCAGATCCGCGCGGTGCCGGTTTTCAGGCTTTCGGTGCAGCCGCGAGCGATTTCATTGGCGCGTTTCATTTCGGCAATGCTCATGCCCGAGATGCCGGCCATTTCGAGCATCTCAGCAGCGCTTTTGAACGGATAGGGCACCGGCGCGCCTTCGTCGGTGTCTTTGCCTTCGGCCAGTTCCGCTTCGGTCATCACGAAACCGCCGCCGATGGAATAATAGGTTTCCTGCAACGTGACATCGCCCTGCGCGTCCGTAGCCATCAGGATCATCCCATTGGCATGTCCTGGCAGGTTCGGGCCGAAATCGAACTTGAGATCAGCCTGCGGATCAAAGCGCAATAGCCCCAGTCCATCCGGCGCGACTGTCTTTGCCTCGCGGATCTCGGCCATGGCGCGTTCGGCTTTTTCATGATCGTAGGTTTCCGGCAGAAACCCAGCGAGGCCTAGAATAGTGGCGCGATCTGTTGCGTGACCGACGCCAGTGAAAGCCAGCGAGCCATGCAAGGACGCGCGCAGGCCAGAGAACTGGAACGGTGAGGCGCGCATGAGATCGAGGAACTGCGCGGCGGCCACCATCGGGCCCATCGTGTGCGAGGAAGAAGGGCCGATGCCCACTTTGAACATATCGAAAACGGACAAAAACATCAGGTGGCTGATCCTTCTGGCGGATTGGGCAAGCGAGGCTGGGTGAAAGGTGTCGGGCCAAGGCCCTGGTCGTTGATGGCTTTGAGCACGGCGGGATGTGCCTCCCAACGCTCAGCTATCGCGCGCAGGTGTTTGTACCCGGCGGTTTGCGCCCAGTCATTGGTAAAATCGGCAGGGTAAAGCCTGGCCCATCGCAGCAGGCAGCAAAGATAGATTTCCAACGCGGGCGCGGCGCCTGTGCCCAGAAGATCGCCTTGCGCAACGACGCGGTCAATTTGCTGAAAGTCATTGCGCACGCGGGCGGAAATCCCCTGTCGAAGCGCATCTGCATGGTCCAGGGCGATAAACTTTTCGGGATAGAACATCTGCCGCAAACCGGCGTGCAGCGAGTTTGAGGTGAAGAACAGCCATTTCAGCATATCACCGCGCGCTGAAGAACCGGGCGGCGGCAACAGCCCGTCATGGCGATCCGCCAACCAGAGCAATATCGCGCCGGTCTCAAACAACGTCCCATCCGGTGTTTCCAGTGCGGGGATCATCCCCAGCGGGTTGAGCGCGAGATAGGCGGGGCTGGTCTGCGCCTTGGCGGCACGGTCCACCAATTGCAGCCGATAGGGCACGCCTGCCACATCCATCGCGATGGAGATGACCATGGACGCGTTATCCGGCGCGTAGTGCAATGTGTAGCAGGTGCCCATGCGGCGGGTTTAGTGCAAGCCTGCCAGCCGGGTGGGCCGGAAAACGACATTCCTGCCCTGCGTCACGGCGACCTGGCCGAAGATGAGCGCTGCGCCACCGGTAACAAACAGCAGCGCCCGGCCATTTGGGGGCGCGCGGTGCAGGTCGCAATGGGGGTTCAGGATCTCAAGCAACGGGCCTTCATGCTGAACGCGGCCTGGAGGGTGGTGGATCGGTTCATGTCGCCTCAATTGACGCAATAATTGGCAGCTGGCCCCTCGCGCAGGGCGGGACCTTTGCCTATAAGCAGTGCCAAGACTCGCCACTTTGCCTGGAGCTGCTGCCATGTCCGGAGACCTGTCGCCTATCGACAAAGCGAAATTCGTCGCGGCCAAACGCGCGGCAGACTATGTGGAAGACGGCATGCGCGTGGGACTGGGCACCGGATCAACCGCCGCCTGGCTGGTGCGCTGTCTGGGCGAGATGGTCAAGGAAGACGGGCTGCGGATCAAGGGTGTGCCGACCTCGGCGCGCACGGCGGAACTGGCGCGCAATGTCGGGATCGAGGTGATCAGCCTTGATGAGGCGCGCTGGCTGGACATCACCATTGATGGCGCCGATGAGTTTGATGGTGAGCTGAACCTGATCAAGGGCGGCGGCGGCGCGTTGCTTCATGAAAAGATCGTTGCCACCGCGTCGGACCAGATGATCGTGATCGCTGATGCAGGCAAGGAGGTGGAAACGCTGGGCGCTTACCCGTTGCCGATCGAAGTGATCCCCTTCGGCTGGCTGACCACCAAAGCGCTGGTCGAGGAAACGCTGGTCTCAATGGATGTTCTGGGGCGCAGCTGCAGCATTCGGATGAATGGCGATGCGCCCTATATCACTGATGAGGGCAACTACATTCTGGACCTCAATCTGGGGCGCATCGGTCATACGCGGCAACTGGCCATGGCGATCAACCAAATGCCTGGTGTGGTGGAGAATGGCCTTTTCATCGATATTTGTGACGCGGTTGTGATCGGTCATGGGGATGGCAAGGTCGAAGTGCGGGACATAAATGCAGGCACGGTGGAACATGACCGTCTTGATTTCGTAGAAACAGACAATCTGTTCCGGGATCTCGCAGATTAACGGCCCGGCTTGGGCGAGTAAGGAAGTTCTACATGACATTTGACTATGATCTTTTCGTCATCGGCGGTGGCTCAGGCGGGGTGCGCGCCGCGCGGGTTGCCGCGTCCGAAACCGGGGCGAAGGTAGGGTTGGCCGAAGAAGATCGCTATGGCGGCACCTGCGTGATCCGGGGATGTGTGCCCAAGAAGCTGATGGTCTATGCCTCCGGCTATGGCGCGATGGTGGACGAGGCCCGTGCCTATGGCTGGGACATCCGGCATGGGGATTTCGACTGGCAGGTGTTTCAGGGCAAGATGCTGGCAGAGCTAGACCGGCTTGAAGGGGTCTACCGCAACCTTCTGGCCAATGCAGGCGTCGAGACATTCGATCAGCGCGCCACTGTTGCTGATCCCCATACGGTAGAGCTGGCAGACGGAACCCGCAAGACAGCCAAACACATTCTGATTGCGACGGGCGGCACGCCGGTGAAGCTGGATGTGCCGGGCGCAGAACACGCGATCACATCCAATGACATCTTTCATTTGCCGCAGCTGCCGAAATCCATCCTGATTGTCGGCGGCGGTTACATTGCCTGCGAATTTGCAGGGGTCATGAACGGCATGGGCGTGGCGACGACGCAGTATTATCGCAGCACACAGATCTTGCGCGGTTTCGATGAGGAGACACGCAATTTCGTCGCCGATGACATGCGCAAGACTGGTGTGAACCTGCGTACCAACATCAATATCGAAGCGATTGAGAAAACCGCTGAAGGCCTGCTTGTCACCAATACCAACGGCGAAAAAGAGCTCTACGATCAGGTCATGCTGGCGACGGGGCGTGCGCCCAATACGCAAGGTCTTGGGCTGGATGCACTGGGCTGTGAACTCGACCGTGCAGGCGCCATCAAGGTGGATGACTACAGCCAGACGCAGGTGCCTTCGATCTACGCGGTCGGGGATGCGACGAACCGGGTGAACCTGACACCGGTGGCAATCCATGAAGGCATGTGCTTTGTCGAGACAGTGTTCAAAGGCAATCCGACCAAGCCCGATCATGATCTGATCCCGACGGCCATTTTCACCCAGCCGGAAATCGGCACCATCGGTCTGTCCGAAGAAGCGGCGGCCAGCCAGGAAAAGATCGACGTCTATGTCACATCTTTCAAGCCGATGCAGCAAAGCTTTGCGGGCGGGGATGAAAAAGTGCTGATGAAGCTGATCGTCAGCCAGAAATCCGGTGTCGTGCTGGGCTGCCATATCGTGGCACCGGGGGCGGGCGAGTTGATCCAGCTGGCAGGTATCGCAATCAAGATGGGAGCGACCAAAGCGGACTTTGACCGCACCATGGCCGTACATCCGACCATGACCGAGGAACTGGTCACGCTCAAATCTCCGACCCGGACGGGTTGAAATTTCACCATTCCTGACCAGTTTAGCAGGGATAGATACGTTAAGACCTAAGTGAGGGAAGAACCTTAAATGGCGGGAAACAACGGCGGCCCATGGGGCGGCGGTGGCGGCGGGCAAGGCGGTGGCAACCGCGGCTCTGGCAACAACGATGGTGGTGGTGGAGGCGGTGGTCGTCGGCCTGAAGGCGACGGTCCCCAGATCCCCGAAATCGACGAACTGATGAAAAAGGGTCAAGAGCAGCTGCGCGTCCTCATGGGCGGCAGAGGCGGCGGGTCCGGCAATGGCTCTGGCAGTGGCAGCGGTGGCCCAGCATTCACGCGCGGCACGATCATTATCGGCGTTCTGGTTGCCTTTGGCCTTTGGCTGATGGCCAGCTTTTACACAGTTCGCCCTGAAGAAAAATCGGTCGAGCTTTTCCTCGGTGAGTTTTCCGAAGTCGGCGAGCCGGGTCTGAACTTTGCGCCCTGGCCTGTGGTCACAGCAGAAGTGCTGCCGGTGACGCGGGAACAGACCGAGGAAATCGGTGTCGGCGCGCGCGGCTCTGACGCGGGGCTGATGCTGACCGGTGACGAAAACATCGTCGATATCGACTTTCAGGTTGTCTGGAACATCACCGAACCTGACAAGTTCCTCTTCAACCTGCGCGATGCGCGTCCGACCATTCGCGCCGTCGCGGAATCGGCGATGCGTGAAATCATCGCCCAGTCCGAGCTGGCCCCGATCCTGAACCGGGATCGCGGTGCGATTGCCGATCGCTTGAAAGACCTCATTCAGGAAACGCTGAACAGCTATGATGCGGGTGTGAACATCGTGCGTGTGAACCTCGACAAGGCCGATCCGCCACAGCCGGTGATTGATGCTTTCCGGGATGTTCAGGCCGCCGAGCAGGAACGAGACCGTTTGCAAAACGTGGCTGACGCTTATGCCAACCGTGTTCTTGCCGAAGCGCGCGGTGAAGCGGCGCAGGTGCTGGAGCAGTCAGAAGGGTACCGGGCGCGCGTGGTGAACGAGGCGGAAGGTGAAGCCTCAAGGTTCTCTGCGGTTCTGGAGGAATACATCAAGGCGCCCGAAGTCACGCGCAAACGTCTTTATCTTGAGACGATGGAGCGCGTTCTGGGTGACGTGGACAAGATCATCCTCGATGAAAGTGCTGGTGGAGCCGGCGGGCAGGGCGTGGTTCCCTATCTGCCGCTCAACGAGCTACGTCGCGGTCAGACCGGAGGGTCCAACTAATGCGGAAAACAACTTATCTTCTGCCAATTCTGGTTCTGTTGATTGCGGGCGCGCTGTCTGCCGTCTTTGTCGTCGACGAGCGTGAGAAAGCGCTGGTTCTTCAGTTCGGTCGTGTAATCGACGTGAAGGAAGAGCCGGGTCTGGCCTTCAAAATCCCGCTTATTCAGGAAGTTGTGCGCTATGATGACCGCATCCTGAGCATCGATGTGGACCCGCTGGAAGTCACTCCGCTGGATGATCGCCGTTTGGTTGTGGACGCCTTCGCGCGCTATCGCATCGCCGATGTGCGCCAGTTCCGTCAGGCGGTCGGTACAGGTGGTGAGATGACCGCCGAGAACCGTCTTGACGGTATCCTGCGTGACGAGTTGCGGGGCGTTCTGGGCTCTGTCAGCTCAAACGACATCCTCAGCTCTGACCGTGCGGCGCTGATGCTGCGCATTCGCAACGGTGCGATTGCAGAGGCGCGCAGCCTCGGCATCGAGGTGATCGACGTGCGTTTGAAGCGCACGGATCTTCCTGCCGAAAACCTTGACGCCACTTTCGAACGGATGCGCGCCGAGCGTGAGCGGGAAGCCACGGACGAACGTGCCCGTGGTAACGAGGCGGCGCAGCGGGTGCGCGCGCAAGCGGACAGGACCGTGGTTGAGCTGGTGTCGGATGCGAAGCGTCAGGCCGAGATCATTCGCGGTGAATCCGACGCGAGACGCAATGCGATCTTCGCCGAGGCCTTTGGGCGCGATCCGGAGTTCTTTGAATTCTACCGCTCGGCATGTCGAACATGTGACGGAAGTAGCGGGCCGTCGGCCCATTACGCTTACTTGGCAGGTAGCAGAACTGGACGCCATTATCGGTCAGCACGGTGTGGATCTTGTACGGCGTAACCTCGAT
>JBCCUH010000004.1:0-24936 GCA_039197405.1 Pseudomonadota bacterium | reverse complement strand
GTTTCCGGCCCGCAAAGCGCAATGCCAGCTTGTTCAAGGATCCAGCGCGTCCAGGTAGTCCCGAAATGTAGCTTCCCAAAGGTTCGGCTGCATCACGACCCAATGCCCTTTGCCGAAACCGGGAAGCTTGACGATATGTGTCTTGCTCTTCGCGCCAAGCGCTTCCATCTCCGCGATATTCGATCTGGAATGCGCAATGCTGTAATAGGCATCATCCTCGCCGTAGATCGACAAAACCGGACCCTTGAAGGCGCCAATGCGCTGGAACAGCACCGGGTTGATGGCCGCATGGCAACATCCCTCGCCTATCCAGCCGCCCGCGAAATTTATCACGCCTGCGATGCCACCCGGCATTTGCCCGGCCTGCATGATGGCAACGACACCACCGCGCGAAAAGCCGGCCAGCAGGGCAGGGCGGCTGGCAGCAACCATGGGCATCTGCTGAAGCGCTGACAGGGCGGCATTCGCATCGTCCAGCGCTCTGTCAGCCCCAGCGATCGAGATGGCGGCATTCGTTGAATAGCCTTGCGAGCGATCCTCGGCAAAGCCCTCGTCATAAAGCCCGTCCGACCCGCCACGACCCCGCCTTTGCGGAAACGCTGCAATCCATCCGTGTTCATTTAGAATGTCGGCAAGCCAGTCATTGTACCAGACCGCCCTGAACCAAACGGGCTGCTTGCCCGTTCCGGTCGAGCCATGATGGATCATGGCTAGGGGAAAAGGCCCATCGCCAGCAGGCTTGTAGATGACGGTCGCCAGCTCGACCGCTTGCTGGTCTTCGACAAGATCGGTTTGCAAACGCTGCAGGTCTCCGACCAGAAACCAGTCCTTGTCTGGAGACGACTTCAGGTCGGCCAGCTCTTGGCGTTGCAGAACTGCAAATCGTTCGTTGTCGCCAAAGATGCCGCGCATCCGGCCTGTGGGTGATAGCGTGTAGCGGACTTGCAGACCGCGCTCATCCACAACCAGCGTGCCCCCTTGAACGGTCGCTTTGCTGCGAAGCCAGTTGCCTTTTCCGTTATGCTCACTGCTTACGGCGTAGATGACATCGGCGGTGCCGCCCGCATCGATACGTTCCACGATCAGAAGGTGATTTCGCCAACTATCCCATTTCCCCGTCCACACACCTGTGAGTGAAGCCTCTGCACCGTTTTGAACGCTTGCATCCTCCGGGATGGGGACGGTGCCGATAAACAGAGAGGTTTGGGCGCTGGCGGCAGGCGCAAGAAGCACCCAAAACGCAGCGATGAGCGCGGATAGAGAAAAGCGTGTCATGCATCCAATAGTAACAGGCCCGTTGCGAGGGCCAAAGAAAAAACGCCGCCCCAAGGGGACGGCGTTGTCTGTAAACTGTTACCTGCATGCTGCAGCACGCCGGCCACGTGGACCTGTGCTTTAGAAGCCCAGACCTTCGTATTTCTTTTTGAACTTGGATACGCGGCCACCGGCGTCCATCAGGCGTGTGCCGCCACCTGTCCACGCAGGGTGCACCGAAGGGTCGATGTCCAGCGACAGCTGATCGCCTTCCGCGCCATATGTGGATTTCATCTCGACGATCGTGCCGTCGGTCATTTTCACGTTGATGATGTGATAATCGGGATGTGTATCTTTTTTCATCTATCCGCTCCTCAGGCCTTCTTGGGCTTGTAGTTGGTATCTTCGGCGATACGTGCGGATTTACCGCGACGCGAACGGAGATAGTAAAGCTTGGCGCGGCGCACACGGCCACGGCGCACAACGGTGATGCTGTCGATGTTTGTCGAATGCAGCGGGAACACACGCTCCACGCCTTCACCGAAGGAAATCTTGCGAACTGTGAAAGAACCCGCGATGCCCGCGCCGTTCTTGCGGCTGATGCAGACGCCTTCGTAGTTCTGAACCCGAGAGCGGGTGCCCTCGGTTACTTTATAGCCGACACGAATGGTGTCTCCGGCTTTGAAATCGGGAACGTCTTTCCCGAGGGCGGCGACCTGTTCGGCCTCCAGCTGTGCGATGAGATCCATGTCTCATACTCCTATGATGCTCACGGTTTTGCCCGCGAAGTTTGCGCGTCCTCAGAGCTCTTGGTCTTCATCCGGGTCCCTGTTGTGCAGCGCACACCAAGCCCGCCAGAGGTCAGGTCGTCTTTGCCTTGTCAGCCTTTCGGCCATAGCCTGCCGCCAGTGGGCGATTTTCGCATGATGGCCGGAGAGAAGAACGTCCGGTATCTCGCGACCCTTCCAGGAGGCAGGTTTCGTATATTGCGGGTGCTCAAGCAATCCGTTCGAGAACGACTCGTCCTCTGTGGATGCCTGATTCCCAAGCACGCGCGGTATAAGCCGGACGCTTGCATCAATCAAGGCCTGCGCTGCGATCTCTCCGCCGGTGAGGATGAAGTCGCCCAGCGAGACTTCCTCGATCTGATATTCTTCGATCACGCGCTCATCAACGCCTTCAAAGCGCCCGCACAAGAGGGTGATCCCATCGGCGGCAGCAAAGCGTTCGGCCATGCGCTGATCAAAGGGCTGTCCCCGCGGGGACAGGTAAATCACAGGCCAGTTGCCACGCGCTTTCTCCGCCGCCTGATCCAGCGCTTTGCCGACCACATCCGCTCGCAGCACCATCCCGGCCCCGCCACCCGCAGGCGTGTCATCGACGTTGCGGTGCTTGCCTTCCCCGAAGGGACGCAGATCGATGGTCTCAAGTTGCCAGAGCCCGTCCTGCAGCGCCTTGCCGGTGAGCGATCCACCCAGCACACCGGGAAAGAGATCGGGGAAAAGCGTGATCACCTGCGCGCGCCACACACCTGCCAATTCCGGCGTGGGCGTCATCAACTCACGCGGCTTCAGCGTGGGTCGGATCGCCTTGCGGCCGTAGGAGCGGGGTTTGTCGGTCACTCGAAAAGACCCTCGGGCGGGTCGGCGACGATGCGGCCAGCGGTCAGATCGACAGTTGGGACATAGTCCAGCGTGAAGGGCAGCAGCACGGTGTTTTTCAGCTCGGGCGACTGCACTTCCAGCAGATCACCTGCGCCGTGGTTCTGAACGGAGCGGACCGTTCCAAGCGTGACACCGCCGGTGTCGACGACCTCCAGTCCGGTCAGATCAGTGTAGTAGTATTCGTCGTCCGGCAGGGCGGGCAGCATGTCTCTTGCCGCAAATAGTTTCTGCCCGCTTAACGCATCGGCCTGTTCCTTGGTTTTCACACCGGTGAGGCGCCCGGCATAGCCGGTCTTGATCGGCTGGGTCAGGGTCAGATCAAAGCTGCGGCCATCTTCCAAAGACAGCGGATTGTAATCGGCAATCGCCGATGGTTCTGCGCAGAAGCTTTTGATGCGTACATCGCCCTTGACGCCAAAGGCCCCGCCGATGGAGCCGACACAGATCAGATCATCGCTCATTCAGATACCCCCCGGCAGATGCCTTTTTGCATGGTGCCGCCTGCATCAAGACACTTATCGAGCGCGGCGTTACGTTCAAAGAAAACACCGATCAGGAAGGCTACACCAAAGAGGATCGGTAATCGGATCAGCTTGAACATTATCGTGTCTCCACCTGCAAGAAATGTGCGCGGTCTTCCCAACCGGCGGTCACAAGCTCTGGCGTTTCGGTCTCGTCCCAGGGCCAGCCGACGCAAAGGTAGGCGACCAGTTGCCAGTCGCCTGGCACGTTCAGGTCCCGCGTCAGCGCGGCGGCATCCAGAATGGACACCCAGCCGACACCCAGACCATGGCTGCGCGCGGCAAGCCAGAATTGCATGATGGCGCCAACCACCGAGTAGCGGCGCATCTCGGGCATGGTTTTTGCGCCAAGGCCGTGGCCTTTGGCGGTGCCGTCATCGCAGAACACGGCCAGCTGCACAGGTGCATCGCGCATGCCGGACAGCTTGAGACCTGAATAGGTTTCCGCGCGCGGCCCTGAGTAGCCGCCAAGCGCTGCTGCATTGGCCGCCTCGAAATTCGCAAGCGCGCTGTTGCGCGCGGTGTCTGTCGTCACACGGATGATGCGCCAGGGCTCGGACAGCCCGACAGACGGCGCGAGGGAGAAGGCGTGCAGGCAGTCCGCCAGCACGTCTTCATCCACATCATCGGTTCGGAAGCGGCGCACGTCGCGCCGCCACCGGAAAAGCGAGGTGAGCTGGTCCCGAAACTCAGGTTCGAATGACGGGCCCCCGCATGGCCCTGGCTTACTCTTCTGCTGCGGCGTCTTCCGCAGGGGCGTCTGCCGCTTCAGCTGCCTTGGCGGCTTTTTCTTCAGCGCGCTCCTGTGCTTTCTTGCCAGGCTCGGCTTTCTTGGGGTTGTTGCGGTCTGTCTTCTCGGCAAGGCCAGCAGCTTCCAGCATGCGCGCAACGCGGTCGGTTGTCTGCGCGCCCTGGCCGAGCCAGTACTGCACACGCTCGACGTTCATTTTCACACGCTCTTCGCTGTCTTTGGGCAGCAGCGGGTTATATGTGCCCAGCTTTTCGATGTAGCGGCCATCGCGCGGCATGCGGCTGTCAGCCGCCACGATGCGATAGAAGGGGCGCTTTTTGGAGCCGCCGCGGGCGAGACGAATTTTCATAGCCATGATGTGTTTCTCCTAGATTGGCATGATGTCGAGGGAGCTGATGCGCCCTCTAAGATTGGTGTTGCTTGTGGTGGTGAATGACTTCCTCAATGATAAAATTGAGGAATTTCCTGGCGAACTCGGGGTCCAGATCGGCCCGGGTTGCAAGATCTGTCAGCCGCGCGATCTGCGCAGCTTCGCGAGTGGGATCGCTGGGCGGCAGATCGTGCTCTGCCTTCAGCTTGCCCACGGCCTGGGTGTGTTTGAACCGCTCGCCAAGGGTATAGACGAGGATCGCATCCAGACGGTCAATGCTGGCGCGGTGATCTGTCAGCACCTCAGCGGCGCGCGAGACGGCATCAGTCAAGGGGCATTCCTTTCGGCTTGAAGAGCGGATCGGCGTAATTGGCAATCTCCATCTCGATCCCATGGGCCATTTGCGTGCCTGTGAGGGCGGCTGGAGAAGGATGGCGATAGACGGCATCGCTGCCGTCGATTGTGGGCGCGCCCGGGTCTTTCACCGCGCCAAGCCTTTCGGCCAGGCGGATGCTGTCGAGGTTCTTGGGGTCGATATAGCTGACCGCGCCCTCCCATCCGCGCTGTTGATAAAAGAACTGCCGGGCCGCGTGGGTTGCTTCCAGTGCGTAGCCATGGCCGGAGACATTGGGCCAGATGATCCAGGCGATCTCGCGCTCGGGCCATTTTGCGGGCTGCCAGCCACCGGCCATGCCAAGGGTCTCGTCGGTTGTGCGGTCGTGGATCATCCACATGCCGAAGCCGCGAATGTCCCAATGGCCGATTTCCGCGGCGTAGAGCATCCAGGCCTCATAGGCATTGAGCGGCCCGCCCATAAAGCGCGAGCGATAGGATGAGAAGGTGGCCTTGAAATCGGGGTAATCCTCGGCTTCGGGACCACGCAGGATCAGGCGGCGGGTTTCCAGAACAGGGATGGAGGCTTTTGACATTACCGGACCTCCGCAGATTTGGGGTGGCGGTATATGTGCACCGGTTTGCCAAGCAGCGCGTCTTCGCGTTCAAAGCGCGCGCCGAGGCGGTGCATCAGCGCGATGGAGCGGGTGTTGGCCGGGTCCGCATAGCTGATCATCCGGTCAAGGCCGAGATGTGCCGCTGCATGCGCGCGCGCGGCAAGGGCCGCCTCTAATGCAAGGCCTTTGCCCTCAAAGCCTTCATGCAGGTTCCAGGCCATTTCGGGTTCGTGCCAGCCGTCCATATTGAGAAAACCGAGCATGCCAATGATGCGATCATCGCCTTTGTGGTGAAGCGCCCACATGCCAAACCCGTTGAGCAGCCAATGTCCCAATGTGCCGGCAATCACGCGCCAGCACTGGTTGCGTGTCAGCGGGCCGCCGACCCAATGCGACCGCTCTGTCTGATAGAAGGCCTCCAGATGATCCAGATCGCTGAGTGCAGGCGCGCGCAGGATCAGACGATCGGTTTCGATCTGAGGGATATGGGCGGTAAACCTGGTCATTGCGCGGCCCCCTTGGGATGCGTGAAGACCAGCATGTCATCGTCGAACCTGGCCCGCGTTGCGCCGAGCCGTTCAGCCAGCGCGATAGAGCGGGTGTTATCTTTGTGGACGTAGCTGACGAGCGTGTCCAGTTTCAGCGTGTCAAAGGCAAAATGGCGCGCGATCTGCGCGGCTTCAAAGGCGATGCCGAGGCCTTCATGGTCTTTGTCGATCAGATAGCCCAGCTCGATCTCTTCATCGCCCGGCTCCAGCCCGAGGATGACAAAGCCCAGAGCATCGCCGGTATCGATATCCTCGATGGTCCAGCCGCCGTGGCCATGCAGGATCCAGCCCGAAGCAAGCTGCACAAAGTCCCACCAGGCATCATCGCGACGGTCACTGTCGCGCATATAATGACCGCGCTCGGAGGTGACGATCCGGGCGTAGAGCGGAAAATCTTCAGTTTTGGGCGCGCGCAGCAGGATGGCCTCCGACGCAAGTGTCGGGATCTGCGCCGCGACATTGGCTGCGACGGCGCTGGCGATGCCGGAAGGGGGCTGTTCGCAGCGGAAGGTCATGCCAGATCTTCCGGTGCGGGGTGACGGTAGAGCCAGTCGGTGCCCATCTGCACATTGTCATATTCACGCTCGAAGGTGGCGCCGAGGCGTTTGGCCAGCGCGATGGAGCGTTTGTTGGACGGCACGATATTGGAGGTCATGGTGGTGAAGCCAAGGTCTTCGTAGGCCCATTGGCGCGCGCGCTGAGCGGCTTCATACGCGATGGACTTGCCTTCGAAGCCTTTGAAGACGACCCAGCCGAGTTCCGGCTCGGGCCAGCCTTCGGGATTCCAGATGCCGGTTATGCCTGCGGGCTTGCCTGTCTCTTTGTCCTCAATGGTGAGATAGCCGTAGCCGTGCCAGTGCCAGTGACCGACGTTGAGTGTGAACCAGCGCCAGGCGTCGTCGCGTTTGGTGTAGCCACCGAAACCTTCGGAGCGGACAGGGTCCATCAGGAAAGCGATCACGGCTTCTGCATCGGGTTTTTCGGGGCCGCGCAGGATCAGGCGTTCCATTTGCAGGCGGGGTGCGTGCGGGGCGAGCGTCATGGACGTCATGGGCGAGCCTCCGGGGCAAAACTTTTGCAAAAAGTTTTGGCAAATTCCTTTGGAAGGAATTTGGTTCCGGCCTGCGGCCGGGAGTTTATCGGGCAAGATGAAGGGGTCATGCAGCCCTCCGATGCCGGTAAACGGCCGTTTCTTCGGCGCTTTCGCCGTCCGGGCGCGGTGCGTCCGGGTCATGCGTTCCGCCAAGACGTTTGGCCAGCGCGATTGAGCGCGCGTTCTCGGGCGTGATGTAGCTGACGAAAGAGGCGACGCTCAGATTGTCAAATCCCCAGCGCTGCGCCGCTTGTGCCGCCTCGAAGGCGAACCCTTGGCCTTCCGCGTCGACAGGGGTCATCCAGCCAAGCTCAAGCTCTGGGAACATCGCGGGCTTGTTGTAGCCTAAAAAGACGCGTGGGGCGTCTGTGGTTTTATCCGCAGCCGTCCACGTGCCAAACCCGTCGATCACCCAGCTGGCTGCGTCATTGGCAAAGTAGTTCCACGCTTGCTGGCGATCCATCGGCGCGAACATATATTGCGCGCGCTTGGACAGCAGGATCTCGGCATAGGGTTCGAAATCCGCGCGGGTTGGTGCGCGCAGGATCAAACGCTCGGTTTCTATTGTGGGGATGCGGTGGAATTGGCTCATGCCCTGCGCACCTTTGCAGGGGGCAGGTGGCGCCAAATCTCGATATCGCCGTACTCAGGGTCGTTGTAGATTTTCTCGAAGGACGCACCAAGGCGCGTTGCCACGGCTTTGGAGCTGTCGTTCTTCGGATCAATCTGGCTGATCGCGGTGTCCCAACCCAGAACGTCATAGGCATACGCGCGCGCGGCCAAGGCCGCTTCCGTCGCATAGCCCTTGCCTGTGGCGTTGTTCATCAGCGTCCAGCCGATCTCACGCTCAAGCCAGCCTTCGGGAAACCACAGTCCGACGCGGCCCAGATATGTGCCGGTCTCTTTGCTTTCCAAAGCCCAGAAGCCATACCCACGAAACGCCCAGTGACCCACCGACATCGCCAGCGCACGCCAGGCTTCATGCGGTTTTTTCGGCCCACCCACAAAGCGCGATGCGTCCGTCGCATAAAACTCAGCTTCCGCGCGGAAATCCTCCTCGCGCGGGGCGCGCAGGATCAATCGCTCGGTTTCAAGCTGGGGTATGTTGAGGGCGAGGGTCATTTACTTTTTCTTGCCAAACCCGCTGAGACCGGGGGGCAGGCCGCCGCCGCCAAGACCGGGCAGACCGCCGGGCATCTTCGCGCCCATCTGCTTGGCCGCGGCTTCCAGCGCTTTGGGGTCCATCTGCGACGGGTCCATGCCAGCGGGCATTCCGGGCATGCCGCCCTTGCCGCCGAACATGCCTTTCATGGCCTGTTTCAGCATCCCGCCTTTGCCCATCTTGCCCATCTTCTTCATCATGTCGCCCATCTGGCGCTGCATCTTCAGAAGCTTGTTGAGATCGCTCACTTCCATGCCCGCGCCCTTGGCGATCCGCTTTTTGCGAGACGCCTGCAGGATCTGCGGGTTTGCGCGCTCGCGTTTGGTCATGGATTGAATAAGCGCGATCTGCTGCTTGAGAATTTTGTCGTCGATCCCGGCGGCATCCATCTGCTTGGCCATTTTGCCCATGCCCGGCATCATGCCCATAATGCCTTCCATGCCGCCCATCTTCATCATCTGCTCAAGCTGCATCTTCAGGTCGTTCATGTTGAACTGACCTTTGGAAAAGCGCTTCATCATGCGCTCGGCTTGCTCGGCCTCGATGGTCTCTTGCGCTTTCTCGACCAGCGCGACGATGTCGCCCATGCCCAGTATGCGGCCCGCGATCCGGTCCGGCTCGAACGTCTCCAGCGCGTCCATCTTCTCGCCCAGGCCGACGAACTTGATCGGCTTGCCCGTAACGGCCCGCATCGACAGCGCCGCACCGCCGCGTCCGTCACCGTCCATCCGCGTCAGCACAACGCCCGAGATGCCGATCTTGCCGTCGAACTCTTCCGCGACTTCCACGGCGACCTGACCTGTGAGGCCATCGACCACCAAAAGCGTCTCGCGCGGGTTTACGACATCGCGGACATCCTCGACCTCTTGCATGAGCGTTTGATCGATCTGCAAGCGGCCCGCGGTGTCGAGCATGTAGACGTCATAGCCGCCCAGCGTCGCCTGCTGTTTCGCGCGTTTGGCGATCTGCACGGCGTTCTCGCCGGGCACGATAGGCAGGGTATCGACACCGATCTGCTGACCCAGAACCGCCAGCTGCTGCATCGCGGCAGGGCGGTAGATATCGAGCGAGGCCATCAGAACGCGTTTGCCGTTTTTCTCGGCCAGACGCTTGGCGAGTTTACCCGTCGTCGTCGTCTTACCAGAGCCTTGCAGGCCGACCATCAGGATGGGGGCGGGCGCGTTGTCGATCTTGAGGTGGCCTGCGTCTTCGGCATCGCCAGCCAGCACATGTTTCAGTTCGTCATGGACAATCTTGACGACTTGCTGGCCAGGGGTGATCGACTTGGTGACGGCCTGGCCTGTGGCCTTGTCCTGAACCGCCTTGACGAAATCGCGGGCGACGGGCAGGGACACGTCCGCCTCCAGCAGGGCGACGCGCACCTCGCGCAGGGCGGTTTTGACGTCGTCCTCGGACAAAGCGCCTTGTTTGGTCAGCCGGTCAAAGACTCCGCCCAGGCGTTCGGATAGGTTTTCAAACATGCCGCGGCGCTCCTTTAGCCAGCTTCCAGGTAAGGGCTTATGTAGGAAGCCCCAGCGAGATTTTTAACAACGCGCAAGTTGATCCGAAAACCGGTTCCCGTTTTTCGCATCGCGCTCCAGTGCCAAACGACGAATGCACCAGTGGGCGCAACGCGCTGACTGGTGGCGATCCTCAAAAGGCGAGGACCGGAAGGGTAAGCTTCCGGGTGTTGAAGGGCGTTTAGGCCTTGCGCCTTTCAGAGTCAAGCTTCAGCCATGCGTTGATGGCGTCGGTAATGCGCTCCGGGCCGGGGCCATTTGTGGAATAATCGGTCACCGGGTGATCGCCTGCGCTCATCCCGTCATTCAGGACCAGCACGCTGCGCTTTGTGTCATAGCCTTCGGTCCTGGCGTGCGAGAGATTGCTGAGCGTGTGAACCACCTCGTCATACTTCCAAAGGTTGCGCGCGCGGAAGGTGATGGTGTCAGAGGGCCGGTCGAAGATCACCTGCACGCGGCGCACGAAAACAGCGATGAACAGCGCAACAAAAGCGGTGAAAAACGCAAAGAAGAGCCCCACGAGCCATTCGCCGGAGGCCAGCGTGAAGACCGTGCCGGCGGCGGTGATCAGAAAGAAACCGCCCAGCATGATGGTGATCAGCAGCGGGCGGTCTTCCACGATGAGCTGGGTATCGGTGCGACGGGTCACTTTCATGGGAGGAGAATGGCGTGCCCGTCGCGTGATTGTCAAAGCCTCAGGCGGCTTTTGCACCGATGATGTCCGGCAGGGTGTCTTTGGTTACCACTGTCACATCGGTGATACCGATGAAGCCGAGGAAATGCTGCAGATACGGGCTGGCGAAATCCCAATCCGATCCAATCGGCGTGCCGCCGGATGTCACCACGAAAAAGGCGCGCTTGCCGGTGATCAGCCCTTTGGGGCCCGCTTCGGTATAGGTGAAGGTTTCCGCGGGCCGGGCAATGAGATCGATGTAGGCTTTCAACGCGGCGGGAATGCCGAAATTGTACATGGGCGCCGATATCACGATGGTATCGGCGGCGCGCAGTTCATTCACCAGCCTGTCCGAAAGGGCAAGGCGGGCGTTTTCCTCTGCGCTGCGGCTGCCGGCGTCAATGAGCCGGGCCTCGATCCAGGGTTGATCAATCAGCGGTAACGGGTCCGCAACCACATCGCGCAGGATGGTGCTGTCGGGGGCGAGGCTGTCGATCAGCGTATCGGTGAGGGTGCGGCTGGTAGACGCTTGCAGGGTGGAAGAGCTGTCGATGCGCAACAGTGTCTGGGTCATGAGTGTCGTCCTTTGATGTCTCTGCACTCAAAATAGACCTCGCAAATTTGAACACTATCCTACATAATCGCGGGTATGATGTGAAAATTCGCACAAGGAGCATGGCATGGACAACTGGGATGAGGTGCGCACCGCCTATCAGGTGGCCAGGCATGGCACTGTCAGCGGTGCTGCCGATGCTTTGGGCGTGCATCATGCGACCGTGATCCGCCATGTGGATGCTCTGGAGGCGCGGCTGGCGGTGAAGCTGTTTCAACGTCATGCGCGCGGCTACACAGCGACGGAAGCGGGCGAGGATCTGCTACGGGTGGCGCAGGCCACCGATGATCAGTTCAGCCAGCTTGAAGGCCGTATGAAAGGGCGCGGCAGTGATGTGTCGGGCGAGCTGGTGGTGACGTCGCTGGTTGGTCTGGCCCCTTTGATGGCGCCGGTGCTGGCGCGGTTTCAGGACGATCACCCCGATGTCACGCTGCGCTATCTTACGGGCGAGCGATTGTTTCGGCTTGAATATGGCGAGGCGCATGTAGCAATCCGTGGCGGTCCTGCGCCCGATCAGCCGGATAATGTGGTTCAGCCTTTTGTGCGCTCGAAGGTCGGGCTTTATGCATCCGAAAGCTATGTTGCGAAATTCGGGCGACCGGCCAATGATGAAGACATGAAAACCCACCGGTTTGTCGGTCATGATCAGGTCGAGAACCGCGCGCCGTTCAATCAATGGCTGAACGCCCATATCCCGCGCGAGAATGTGGTGTTCCGAAGCACAGACAACCGCGCCCTGGAGCTGGCGATTCTGGCTGGTGCCGGAATTGGTTTCATGTCCCTTCGAGATGCGCGCGGGCATGATGGCATTGTCGAGATTGCCGCCCCGCGCGAAGACTGGGATGCGCCGTTATGGCTGGTCACCCATGTGGATCTGCACCGGACGCCGAAAGTGCAGACCTTCCTTAGCCATCTGAAACGCCACGCGCATGACTGGAGTGATGCGTGACAGAGGCCCTGCGCGGTCATGGGGCCATGCTGTTGTTCTCGTCGCTGGTTGCAGGATCGTTTTCGCTTGGTGCGATGGCGGCTCCGCATGTGCCGCCCGAGGTGGTCACCGTCCTGCGCTTTGCCATTGCGGGGGCTGTTCTGGGCGTGATCTGCCGGATCCGTGGCGATTTTGCGGCCCATCCTGCGAAAGCGCTGTGGCGCTATCCGGTGCTGGGCAGCGTCTTTGCGATCTATTTCGTGCTGATGTTCGAAGGTCTCAAGACAGCGCCGCCGGTGTCTGCGGCTGCGGTCTTTACGTTGACGCCAGTGGTGACGGCCCTGTTCAGCTATGTAATCCTGAGGCAGATCACCACGCCGCGTATCGCAGTGGCGCTGGTGGTGGGCGCAATCGGATCGCTTTGGGTGATCTTTCGCGCGGACTGGGCGGCCTTTGCGGCGTTTCGCATCGGCAGGGGTGAAATGATCTACTTTTGGGGATGTGTGGCGCATGCGCTGTATATCCCGCTGGTGCGGCTTTTGAACCGGGGGGAAAGCGCGATGCTGTTTTCCTTTGGCACGACCATGGGTGGTACGTTCCTGTTGCTGATCTGGAGTTTTCCGGTGTTGATCTCGCTTGATTGGCAGGCCTTGCCCACCATCGTCTGGATCACCATTGCCTATGTGGCTCTCGCGGCCACGGCTGCAACTTTCGTGCTGACGCAATATGCATCGCTTCGGCTGCCCGGCGCCAAGGTCATGGCCTATACCTATCTGGTGCCCAGCTGGGTGATCCTGTGGGAGATTGCGCTGGGCAACGGCGTGCCGCGGGGGCTGGTGCTGATCGGCGTGGGCTTGACTGTGCTGGCGCTGGCGGTTCTGCTGAAACATGAAGAGACCGGAGGGCGGCATGGCCGATTACAGCAAGCTGATTGATGCGGAGACCTGGGCGTTCATCGAGAAAACGGCGGGGTTTTACCCAGCCGAGACAGTGACTTACGGGATCGAGGATCAGCGCCGCGTCTACAATGAGATGTGCAGGGGGTTTTACGCCGGGCGGCCCGAAGGGGTTGCGGTGGAGGACCGGGAGTTTGGCGGCGTGCCCTGCCGGCGCTATTCTGTGGGCGGCGGCGGTGCGGCTGTGATGTATTTCCACGGCGGCGGTTTTGTCGTGGGCGATCTGGACAGCCACGACGATGTTTGCGCAGAGCTGTGCTCGGCCTCTGGCTGTGATGTGGTGTCGGTTCATTATCGCCTGGCGCCGGAGCACAAGCATCCTGCCGCTTATGATGATGCGATGGTGGCGTCGCGGGCGGTCGCTGGCGAATTTGGCCTGCCGCTGGTTCTGTGCGGCGACAGCGCGGGCGGCAATCTGGCGGCGGCAGTTGCGCATATGGGGCGGGATATGGACTTGCTGGGGCAAGTGCTGATCTATCCGGGGCTGGGCGGAGATTTCGACAAGGGATCCTATATCGAGCATGCTGAGGCCCCGATGCTGCGCCGCGATGAGATTGTGTTTTACAAGGATGTGCGGCTGACGGGAGAAGAGCCGGTTGGCGATCCGTCCTATGCGCCGTTACACGACGCGTCATTTGAGGGGGTGCCGCCGACGGTGTTGATCACGGCGGAATGCGATCCCTTGAGTGATGACGGGGTGGATTACGAGCGTGCCTTGCAGGGAGCGGGTGTTGCGGTTCACCGGGTGAATGAACCCGGTCTGGTGCATGGCTATCTTCGGGCGCGTCATGATGTGGGCCGGGCGCGCGAGAGTTTTGCGCGCATCTGCGCGGCTGTGACCGCACTGTCGAACAGGGAATGGCCCTACGGCTGAGCCGATTTTTCGACGAAAAATCAGCTCAGCTCAGGAAAGGGCTGGCCTTCATGGTTTGCGCAATGGGGGCCCCGATACGTTTCAGGATTGTCGGCGCAAGCTGCAGCTGGTGCAGAGGCGTCTCTGCCTCCGGGCCTTTGGCTTCGCCGAAATAATAGAGCGCAAATTCCTGTTGCAGCGGGTCGTGCCCGCCGTGGTGTCCGCGGGCGTCCTGGCCGTGATCTGCGGTCACGATCACCTCATATCCCATCTCGCGCCATCTGGGGATGAAGGGCGCCAGCATTTCATCCATGACAAAGCAGGCGTGATCCATTTCCTGGCTTTCGTGGAAAAACCTGTGGCCCATGCTGTCGAGCGTGCAGGTGTGCAGGATGCCGTAGGTCAGATCGAAGCGGGCGCAGAGGTTGGTGAGCGTGCCGAAGAGATCCACGTCCGAGGGCGTCATCTGGTTGGCCATGCCATAGCCGGTCATCGAGTGAAACCGCCCGTGGTTGATCGTGGCGCTGTCCGGTTCGTCATATTCCACGTCGCGCACGAAATCGAAGGGATGACGGTTGAAGAACTCTGACCAGAAGGAATGGGTGACCGCGCCTGTGGTTCCGCCGGCCTTGCGCACCTGGGAAAAGATATCGTCATGGCTGAGCCGGAAGACGTTGCCATTGCCGGTGCAGCCATGTTCCTGCGGCGCCACGCCCGTATGGATCGAGGCGTAGCAGGAGGCGGAGGTCGAGGGCAGCACGCTGGACATCGTCCATTTCTGCGCCTCGCCGCTACAGGCCCAGCCTTCAAGGTTGCCAAAGAGGCGGTTCCAGTTGCGAAGCGGAACACCATCGATCACGATGAGGAGCATTTTGCGCATGACGGCCCTTTTGTGAGTTTATGGGCAAGATGAAGGGAGCGTCAGTTGCCTGCGCTCTCCATCTTGCGATTTGCGATGACCTCTTCGAGCCAGCCGAGTTTCATCTCTGGCACGGAGCTGAGCAGAAGATCGGTGTAATCGTCAAAGGGTGGATTGAGCACATCGGACTTGGTGCCGTAACGCACAAGCTTGCCCTGATACATCACCGCGATACTGTCGGCGATAGCGCGCACAGTGGCCAGATCATGGGTGATGAAGAGATAGGCCACATCCTCGACTTTCTGCAGATCTAGCAGCAGTTTGAGAATGCCATCCGCGACCAGCGGATCAAGCGCAGAGGTGACCTCGTCGCAGATGATCAGCTTTGGTTTAGCCGCCAGCGCGCGGGCGATGCAGACACGCTGTTTCTGACCACCCGACAGCTCGGCTGGGTAGCGGTCGATGAAGCCCTCGCCCATCTCGATCTCATCGAGAAGTTCTTGGATGCGTTTGCGTTTCGCCTCGCCCCTGAGGCCGAAGTAGAACTCCAGCGGTCTGCCAATGATCGTGCCCACGGTCTGGCGCGGGTTCATCGCCACATCTGCCATCTGGTAGATCATCTGCAATTCGCGCAGGTCTTCGCGGGTGCGGGAGGGCTGATCGGGGCTGAGGGTGCGCCCGGCAAAATCAATCGTGCCGCCCGAGGGGGGCAGCAGCCCGGTGATGACGCGGGCGAGGGTAGATTTGCCGGAACCGGATTCGCCGACAACGGCAAGGGTCTGGCCAGGCGAGATGTCGACGCTCACATCATGCAGGACGTCGAATTTGGTGCCCTTGTAGCGGGCCGTGATATTCCTGGCCTGCAGCACCGGCTGGGTCGGTGTCTTTTCCTCATGGGTGATTGAGCGCACGGATACCAGCGCCTGTGTGTAGTCTTCCTGCGGGGCGTTGATGATCTGATCAACCGGGCCGTATTCGACCATGTCGCCCATCTTCAGAACCATAATATCGTCGCTGACCTGTGCCACGACAGCAAGGTCGTGGGTGATATAGAGCGCGGCAACGCCAGTGTCGCGGATCGCTTCCTTTATCGCGGCCAGCACGTCGATTTGGGTGGTGACGTCAAGCGCGGTGGTCGGTTCATCAAAAACCACCAGATCAGGCTCTGGGCAGAGCGCAAGCGCGGTCATGCAGCGTTGCAGCTGTCCGCCGGAGACCTGGTGCGGGTAGCGGTTGCCGATGTGATTGGGATTGGGCAGGCCGAGTTTTGCAAAAAGCGTGCGCGCGCGCGCCTCGGCTTCTGATTTGCTGAACTTGCCCTGGAAGACGGCGGCCTCGATCACCTGCTCCATGATCCGTTTGGCGGGGTTGAAGCTGGCTGCGGCAGATTGCGACACATAGGTCACTTCGCCGCCGCGCAGGTTGCGCACATCGCGCAGGCCGGACTTCAGGATGTCACGGCCATTGACCCAGACCTCGCCGCCGGTGATGCGCACGCCGCCGCGCCCATAGGCCATGGTGGCGAGGCCAATGGTGGATTTGCCAGCGCCGGATTCTCCGATGAGGCCAAGGACCTTGCCTGCTTCCAGATCGAAATCCACGCCGTGGACGATTTCGATATCATGGGCTTTTTCACCGGGCGGATAGACGGTGGCTCCGATCTTGAGGCCACGCACGCGTACAAGAGGTTCGCTCATCCGCGGCCTCCTTTCAGGGAGGTGGTTCGATTGAGGATCCAATCGGCCACGAGGTTCACGGAGATGGCGAGAATGGCAATGGTCACCGCGGGGTAGAGCGCCGCGCCGATGCCGTAGGTCAGCCCTTCTGCGTTCTCTTTCACAAGACCGCCAAGGTCAGCCTGAGGCGGCTGGATGCCGAGGCCGAGGAAAGAGAGCGTCGAGATGAAGAGCACCATGAAGATGAACCGCAGGCCCATTTCAGCCACCAGCGGCGAGAGCGCATTGGGCAGGATTTCGCGAAAGATGATCCAGCGGCGCCCTTCGCCGCGCAAAACGGCGGCTTCTACATAGTCCATCACGTTGATGTCCACCGCGACAGCGCGCGCAAGGCGGTAGACGCGGGTACTGTCGAGAAGGCCCATCACGACGATCAGCACGGTGATGGTGATCGGTGTGATCGAGAGGATCACAAGGGCAAAGATCAGCGATGGGATCGACATCAGCAGGTCCACGAAGCGAGACAGCGCCTGATCCACCCAACCACCGACAACAGCGGCGAGAAAGCCCAAGATGGCGCCGGTGGTGAAGCTGATCAGCGTGGCCAGCGTCGCGATCCAGATGGTCGTTCTGAGGCCATAGATCATGCGGCTGAGCAGGTCGCGGCCGATGCCATCCGTGCCGAGCCAAAATTCAGATGTGGCAGGTTCCCAGAACCCGTTCGAGACCACTTCATCATAGCCATAGGGCGCAACCAGCGGTGCGAGGATCGCGATGGCGAAGAACAACCCGGTGAAGAAAAGGCCGATCATGGCCGCGATTGGTATGCGTGTGAACATGTCTGCCCTCCTTTATTTCGGGTGGCGAAGGCGAGGGTTGGTCAGGATCGACACAACGTCCGCAATCAGATTGAGGCTGATGTAGATGGCGGCGAAGATAATGCCGCAGGCCTGCACCACGGGGATGTCGCGTTTGGTCACATGATCCACCAGATACTGGCCCATGCCGGGATAGACGAAGACCACTTCAACCACGACGACGCCTACCACCAGATAGGCCAGGTTGAGCATCACAACATTGACCACAGGGGCGATGGCGTTGGGGAAGGCGTGTTTGCGAATGACCGCGAATGTGGACAGGCCCTTGAGCTCTGCGGTCTCGATATAGGCGGACTGCATCACATTGAGGATCGCGGCGCGGGTCATGCGCATCATATGGGCCAGCACCACGAGGGTCAGCACGATGATCGGCAGGGCGATGCTTTCCAGGCGGGTGAAGAAATCCGCCTCTGGCCGGTAGCCCACCGCCGTTGGAGAAAACCAGCGCAGTTGCACGCCGAAGATGAACATCAGGATATAGCCGATCACGAATTCGGGCATCGAGATTGTCGTCAGCGTCGAGGCTGAGATCAACTTGTCAGGCCAGCGTTCCTGATAGCGCACGGCCAGCAGCCCCAGGAAGATGGCCAGCGGCACGGCGACAACAGCGGCAGAGACAGCCAGAAAGAGCGTGTTAGACAGGCGGCGGCCAATGGCTTCGTTGATGGATTGGCCCGATGTCAGCGCAGTGCCGAGATCACCGGTCAGAATACCCCCGAGCCATTGGAAATATCGGGTGACAGGAGGCTGGTTGACGCCGAGCTCTTCCCGCAGGTTCGCGAGGGCTTCAGGCGTGGCGGATTGTCCAAGGATTTGCTGCGCGACATCTCCGGGAAGCACCATGGTGCCGACAAAGATCAATATGGAGACGAGCAGGAGAAGAAGCAGGCCCAGCGCAATGCGCTGGACCAGAAGTTTTGCAATGGGACCCATCGATCAGGCTTTCACCCACATCCGCAGAGGTGCGTAGGAGTTCATCAGGGCAAAGCCGCTGACATTCTCCACCCAGCCGTCCACACGATCACCGTGTGCATCGATGAAGTCGTTGAACATCGGGCAGATCAGGCCGCCATCGTCACGCAGCAGTGCGGACATATCCGCGTACATCTGCGTGCGCTTGGCGCCGTCAAGCTCGGCGCGCGCCGCCACCAGAAGCTGGTCGAACTGCTCGTTCTTGAAGCGCGTGTCGTTCCAGTCCGCTGTGCTGAGATAGGCTGTCGAGAACATCTGGTCCTGCGTCGGGCGACCGCCCCAGTAGGATGTGCAGAACGGCTGGACGTTCCAAACCTCGGACCAGTAGCCATCATTCGGCTCGCGCTTGATCTCCAGCTCGATACCCGCGCCTGACAGTGACTGCTGGAAGAGCGCTGCTGCATCGGGCGCGCCGGGGAAGGAGTTGTCGGAGGTGCGCAGCAGGATGGAGCCGGAGTGACCGGACTTCTTGAAGTGATGCGCCGCCTTGTCGGGATCATACTCGCGCTGTTCCATCTCGGTGAAGAACGGATAGGACGAGTTGATTGGCGTGTCGTTACCCACAGAGCCGTAGCCGAAGAGGATCTTGTCGACCATTTCCTGACGGTTCATGCCGTATTTCAGCGCAAGACGCAGATCCTTGTTGTCGAAGGGCGCCTTGTCATTGTGCATGATAAAGACGTAGTGGCCCGGACCTGCTGTCGTGGAGACAGTGACGCCCGGTGCGCGGCTGACAAGACCCGCTGTGCGCGGCGGTACGCGGTCGATGACGTCAACCTGACCGGACTGCAGCGCCGCGACGCGGGCTGTATTGTCGTTGATGACGATGATCTCGATGGTTTCAGCGTTGCCCAGATCACCCCAGTAGTTCGGGTTCTTCTCGGCTACAAAGCGCACGCCCATGTCGATGTCTTTGATGATGTAGGGGCCGGTACCGATAGCAGCAGTCGGATCATCCTTGCCGCCATTGGGCTGAATGAGCAGGTGGTAGTCGGCCATGAAGTAGGGCAGGTCGGCGTTGCCTGTTTTCAGGCCAACAACCAGCGTGTCGCCTTCGGTGCTGACGCTGTCGATGTCGCGCAGCAGACCCAGCGCGCCGGACTTGGAGTCCTCGCCGGCGTGGCGCTCAAGCGTGGCTTTGGCGTCTTCTGCTGTGACCGATGCACCGTTGGAGAAAGTGATGCCATTGCGGATCTTGAAGCGCCAGATCTTGGCGTCGGCAGAACCTTCGAAGCTTTCTGCAACCTTGCCTTCGATACCGCCATCGTCCGTCAGTTCCACCAGCGGCTCGCCCCAGAGACGGGCCAACATGAGCGGCACCTGGTTGGCAGCCAGTGCCGGGTCCATGCTGTCGGTTGTTGCGCCGCCCTGCAGGCCGATGCGCATCGTGCCGCCCTTCTGCGGGCCCATCGCGCGGGCCTGGGTCGCCAGCAGCGTACCGGCGCCTGCGGCGGTAAAGCCCAGTGCAGAGGCACGGCCCATAAACTCACGGCGCGACAGCTTGCCGAGGACGGCTTGCTTGGCCAGATAATTGAGTTCGTTGTTCATGAGTGTTTCTCCCGTTTCATTCTCTGGTCCCCCTGCAAAGAAGAGGTGACGTTCTTATGTGCACAGACCACCATGCGGATAACATCGCGTCTATCAAGCGTTAATTGTCGGTTTTTGGTGCCGTGATCACATGTGATCGCGCGGAATTCTGTCGCAGACATCTTTTTCGAAGATCAGCACATCGTTTTCGTACGCCTCAAGACGCGCGCTGAGGTGGAAATCCGAAACCGTGCTGTGCATTTCGGTGTAAGCCTCTGTTCTCAGGGCGATTCCATCCCGCTCCAGCTCGGTCGTCCAATGGGTGCGGCCGCTGGCTGAAAGGGGATCGTCCGGGTGTATGCGCCACCATTCACGCGCAACAGAGCCGCTGACCAGCCCGTGATCGGTGTCGCGCAGCTTGCCGAAATCGTCGATGATCTCCAGTGTTACAAGACCGGTGGACCAGTCCGTGGTCGTCTTGCGGCTGTTTGATCCGTCGCGCAGGGATTCGGTCTGCCAGGGGCTTTCTGCATCGGGGGGTTCGAACCTCCATTCGTCGGACCCGGCCACGTCGCGCAGGGGCAAAGTCAGCTGCCCCTTGCTCAGGGTCAGGGTGGTTGCCTCGGGGCTGGGCCAGATCAGCGGCCAGTAGGCGGACGATAGAGCCAGCCCGATGCGATGCCCCTCGGGAACACGATACGCGATGTGATCAAGATCGAGCGAAACCGTGATCGCTGCGCCGGGGGTCAACGGTTTGGGGTCAGCGTGGCTTTGTGCATGGGTCAGGTTGAGCACCCCGTATGTTATTCGAGTGCTGGCGCCATCGGGGTGAATATCCAAAAGGCGCACCGCGATGTTGCCCTGCGGCTTGTCACAGGCGAGCGTCAGGGTGACCTGCGGAGCGCCGACGATGTCTTTCGGCCCGGCAAGCGGTTCCGTCCTGAAAACTGCCGACATGGCGTCGTCGGGGCGTTGATCACCCGGCAGTTCAGGCCCCAGCCAGATCGCGCAATACTCACCGGCCTGCATGCCGCAGGTCTGGGGCGAGGCGATGGTTGCCGTAAAGGGCGCGGCTTTGGCGCCAAGTGTGCCGTCTGACAGCTGTAACGTCTCGCGCAATGGGCCTTGCGACGTGTCCATCGCGAGCCAACGACCGGGGCGTTCCGTGTACCACGTCTTTGGACGCACGGCGTCCATCAGGTATGGGCGGTAGGCCGGATCACTGTCCACGCCGGTGGGCCGCCCTTTGAGGTAGTGATCCCACCATCTCAGCGCTTCTTGCAGAAAGCCGATGCGCGGCTCGGGCACGGCAAAATGCGGGTACTTGTGCACCCATGGGCCGATGATGGCTTTGGCGGGCGCATTCAGATTGTCGATGATCTGCGGCGGTGCGTTCTTGTAGGCATCCCCCCAGCCGCCAATGGCCAGGGTGGCAGCCGTGATGGCGCCATAGTTTTCACAGACGGAGCCATGCTGCCAATAGCTGTCGCGCCGCTGGTGTTTCAGCCAGAGCGCGGTGAGCATCGGCTCCTGCTCCAGCCGCTTCAGCCACAGCTCTCGCCAGTTTTCGCGTAGCATCGGGTCCGGCGCGCGCGAGGAATAGCCCCACATGGTGCCGCCCCAGCCGAGGTTTTCATTCAGCAGACAGCCGCCCTTGTAGTGGATGTCATCCGCATAACGATCCACGGTCGAGCACAGCGTGATGATGGCTTTCAGCGGAGCAGGGTTCAGCGCCGCGACCTGCAGGGAATTGAAGCCGCCCCAGCTGATCCCCATCATGCCCAGCTTGCCTGTGCACCAGGGCTGTGCGGCGATCCAGTTCACCACCTCAACCGCATCTGCCAGCTCTTGCGGCGAGTATTCGTCGTCCATGATCCCGTCGCTGTCACCATTGCCACGCGAGTCGACACGTATGCACGCATAGCCGCGTTTGGCGAAATAGGGATGGGTCAGGCAATCTCGTGCAGTTGTGCCGTCGCGCTTGCGATAGGGCAAAAACTCCAGGATCGCGGGCACCGGATTGTCGGTCGCGTCTTCGGGGATCCAGGTCCGAGCGGACAGGCGTGTGCCGTCGGACAGGGTGATGCCCATGTCGGGCGTGTCGGTAATGGGGCGCAGGTTCTCTAACATGCGCGCAGGTTGAAAGCGCCGGCGTCCTCAAGTCAATCCGTTGCCGGCGTCCTGCAGCACGCAGGGCCCTCAAAACGACAAAACCCGGCGCTCTTTTCGAGGCCGGGCTTTTATTCTTGAAGGTAAGCGGGTCAGTGTAGCTTGGCTGCAACCTCGTCGATGGACGCATTGACCAGCGCGGTCGCCTCTTTCGCGGTCATCTTCTTCGCGATAACATCGGATGCGGCAGCCACAGCGACAGTGATAGCAGCGTCGCGGACTTCCTTGACGGCACCTGCTTCGGCAGAGGCGATCTGATCTTCCGCTGCAGCCAGACGGCGTTTGATCGAGGCGGCCAGAGCTTCCTTGGCCTGCTCTGCAGCGGCGTCCGCGTCTTTCTTTGCGGCCTCGACAATGCGGCCTGCCTGCTGCTGTACCTCGGTCTGCTTACGCTCGAAAGAGGCAAGCAGTTGCTGCGCTTCTTCGCGCAGGGCTTTGGCTTCGTTCAGCTCGTCACGGATGCCCTCGGCGCGCTTGTCCAGCATGCCGCCCAAAAGGCCGGGAACCTTGAAGTAGGCCAGCACCGCCAGAAACAGCAAAAAGCCCAGCAGCACAACGAAATCGGTGTTCGCAAGGCTGAAGAACGCCTTGTCCTTGCCCGCAGCCAAAGCAGGGCCAGCGACTGCGATCAGAGCGGCGGAGGTTGTCAGAATGCGCATGGGATTATCCTTTCAACCGGGCTGTGACAGCTGCGTTGACGGTCTTGGCCTCCGCGCTGCCACCCAGGGCAGAAACGATGGCCGCAGCCGTTTCCTTGGCGACGTCCTCGACCGATTTCATTGCGCCTTCGCGGATCTCCGCGATGGCTTTCTCGGATTCGGCGGCCTTTGCGGCGATCTCTGCATCCGCTTTCGCGGTCGCCTTGTCGAGATCGACCTGAATGTCTGCTTTCGCCTTTGCCACGATGTTCTGCGCCTCGGCGCGGGCATCTGCAAGCGCCTGCTTGTAGGCCTCTTCCGCTTCCACGGCCTTGGCTTTCAGCTGCTCTGCAGCGGCGATGTCATTGGTAATGGTGCCCTGACGCTCTGCCAGAACCGCGGCAATGCGGGGCAGGGCGATGCGGGACAGGACGAAGAAGATCACCAGAAGTGTGATCACCAGCCAGAAGATCTGGTTCGGGAACCAGTCGAAGCACAACTGCGGCATGCCGATGGCAGACCCGTGCGAGTCGATGCAGATGCCAGCCTCTTCCAGTTTAATCGGCTCAGTTGCCATGATGTCCTCCGTCGGAACGTAAGTGTCGCTATCGGGCGGCGCCAGCGAAGTGCCGAGGCCGCCCGTGCGTAAGGATCGTCCAGTCTGGTCTTAGACTGCGAACATCAGCAGGAGCGACACGAGGAAGGCGAAGATGCCCAGCGCTTCCGCGAACGCGATGCCGATGAAGAGAGTTGCTGTCTGCGATGCAGCAGCAGAGGGGTTGCGCAATGCGCCTGCCAGGTAGTTGCCTGCCACGTTGCCCACACCGATTGCGGCTGCGCCGGAACCGATTGCTGCGAGGCCTGCGCCGATGTGTGCGAGATCGCCTTCCATGATGTATCTCCTTACGATTGGAAGTTTCGATGAATATGCGGGGCGACTGCCCTGCGGATTAGTGATGCGGGTGAAGTGCGTCCTTGAGGTACACGCACGTCAGAATGGTAAAGACGTAGGCCTGGATGAAGCTCACCAGGATCTCCAGCCCGTACATGGCTGTGATGGCCACCACAGACAGGGGCGAGATGGCCGCGATGGCGGCGAAACCTGCGAACACCTTGATCACCGCGTGACCGGCCATGACGTTGCCCGCCAGACGAATGGAGTGGCTGACCGGGCGCACGAAATAGGAAATCAGCTCGATGATCGCAAGGATCGGGCGCAACGCCAGCGGCGCGGAGGCAACCCAAAAGAGGCTCAGGAAACCTGTGCCATTCTTGACGAACCCCAACACGGTCACAGTGATAAAGACGGCGAAAGCCAGCACGATGGTCACCGCAAAATGCGATGTCGTGGTGAAGGACATCGGGATCAGGCCAAGGAAATTGGCAAAGACGATGAACATGAAAAGCGTCATGATATAAGGGAAATACCGCAGGCCATCCTTGCCGCAGATATCCTCGACCATCTTGTAGATGAAGCCATACGCCAGTTCAGCAATCGACTGGCTGCGATTGGGGATGATCGCGCGACGCTGGGTCCCGAACACCATCAGGCCAACCACGCAGAGGATCGCCAGACCCATCCAGAGCGTTACATTGGTAACCGTGAACAATCCGATCGGGCCATCACCGAAGAGCGGCTTGACGATGAACTGATCCATCGGATGGAAAACCAGTGCGCCTTTTTCTTCTGCAGCCATGCTGTTCAGCCCTTCTTCTTTTCGTCAGCGGCCAGTGCCGCCTGTTTTGCCGCGATCTCTTCAGCGGTGCGCATCATCGTCTTGATGCCGGCCGCGAGACCCAAAAATGTAAACAGCACCATCATGATGGGCAGTGTTCCAAAGAGCACATCCAGCCCGTATCCGATGCCAAAGCCGATCCCCAGACCAGCCACCAGTTCCGTCACCATCCGCCAGCCCTGCTGAGCCTGAGAGTAGTGTTCTTCCGTGCGCGGCCCGCCATCCAGATTGGCCTTCGCTTCAGCGATCTTCGCGTCCAACCGGGTCAGACGGTCCTGTTCGTGAGGCTCAGACATGAATGCGCCCTCGCGTGAAGAGTCGGCTGAGTGCTAAGCCCTGATAAGGCCTGAGTCAACCCAGGTGGCGCGTGGGTTAAGCTGTTGGAATAATGAGTTTATTTTGCAAGATGAAGCTGGGAGGGGTGGGATTTGCCCGCAAAGTGATATTCAACCTTTCGGTTGACGATTGGCGGGCGCGGCGCTTTATGGACCCATGGCCGCGCCTCTTGATACCGTCTTCGCCGCCCTTGCGGATCCCACGCGCCGGGCAATCCTGGTGATGCTGCTGGAAGATGACATGGCTGTCACCGATGTGGCGCACCCATTCGAGATGAGCCTTGCTGCGG
>JBCCUH010000003.1:0-32292 GCA_039197405.1 Pseudomonadota bacterium | reverse complement strand
GCTGTTTGGCGCAGAGATGGAGAACTAAATACATGGCTACGAAAGAATTTCCCGGCGTTGATGCCGTGAAAACAGAACTCAAGCTGGACGGTGTCGTCAAAGGCGACATCTCGAAAGCTGGTGAACATGACTGGATCAAGGTTCGCCTGGTTAAGGGACAAGGCTACAAGATGGTCGTAACTGGTGCTGCGTCACAAATGGGCACACTGGAAGATCCAGCGTTGCAGGTCTACGGTGCTGACGGAAAACCAACCAAAGGCATTATCTTCAATACGTTCACCACGAACTCGAACCGCGTTCGTCGGAGTGACGAATTCCGTGGATTCTATTTCCGGGGCGAGACCGGCGACTACTACATGCGGTTCAGCAGCAACAATGCTGCTAAGACCGGTTCTTACACAGCGCACATCCGTCACGTTGTAAAAGGCGCTGATGACTACAAAACAGTAGGCAACAAAGACCCAAAAACCGGCCTGTATCCCGTGCCAAAAGACCTGACCCCACTGAAAGACGGCGGGTCAATCACTGGTTCGCTGAACCGCATCCTTGGCACCAACGATGCAGATTCATTCAAGGTGAACCTGGTCAAAGGCCGCACCTACACGTTTGACGGCACCCCTGATGGATCGAAAGGTCTTCCTTTGACAACAGGTGTCAAGCTGGAACTGTTCTCTCAGGACGGTAAGCTGTTGGCGGAAAAAAATGGCGGTCCGACAGGTTGGAAAACCAAACTGACGTTCACAGCCAAAGAGTCCGGTTCCTTTGCCCTGCGTGTGAACGGCGGCATCTATCCGACAGGTGAATACAAGGTTCAGATGTCCTCGGTCGGTCCTGCACCGAAAGATGACGCTGCAGCCGATGCCACAACCAAGCGCAGCCTGACAATGGGCCAGGTCGCAACCGGTAACATCGAAACCGCCGGTGACGAAGACTGGATCAAGGTACGTCTGGAAAAAGGCAAAGCCTATCAGTTCGCTGCTGCTGGTGCCTCAACCGGTAACGGCACGCTGGATGACCCGAGCCTTGAGCTCGTTGACGCGAAGGGCAATCGCGTTGCGATCCCGATCAGCGACTTGGGTAAAGGCAAGAACGAACTTGGATCGTTCTACAACAACAAAGCGACTGGCGACTACTTCCTGCGGGTCAAGAGCGGTGATGCGAAAGCAACCGGATCCTATCAGGTAAATGTGCGTCAGGTCCCAAGCGGCGGCGATGACGGTGACGCGACTGTGGCCGACCACAAGAACTACCTGTCAGAAAACGAAACTGCCAGCGGGACAATCGGCAAGTACGATACGGACCGCTACCAGTCCTACCTGACCAAAGGTCGGGAGTATTCGTTCACGCTGGAAGCCGACAGCTCCAAGGCTGCGGCCATGGCGACAAACGGTAAAGTAAGCGTTCTGGACGAAAACATGAAAGAAGTTGCAACCAAAGTTGTGACCAAGAACGGTCGCACAACGGTCAGCTTCGTGGCAGCCGAAACCAAGTACTACTACTTTGAGGTATTTGGTACTCGCGGGTTCGTCGCAGAAGGGGACTACAAGGTGGCTCTGAGCGGCCGCGCTGCTCCGGCTCCCAAGCCGCAGTCCCTGCGCAGCGTCTCGCAGTCGCTCTCTGCTCCTGCCGCTGCTTCTCCGGCTGCTGAACAGGTCGAGAAGAAGGTCGATGCGGTTGTTGCCTCAGCTTCCTCGGCACCTGCGCCGACACCTTCATCCAAGCTGAAGAGTGTTGCCGCCGGTCTGAGCACAAGCGGTTCCGTTGCCGGAGCTACAAAAACCGGCTGTAAGCGGAAAGCCGCAGCAGCTGGGCTGGCATCCGCCTAAAGCCACCGCTCGGAATACCGGGTCTTGGGCCGCTATGGCGGCCCGGATACCTTCACCCCCAATGCCGGTATTCCGACAACCCCGGCAGGCCCGTCAACCCCGCGGGCCTGCGCACCTGGCCACCTGCAACCACTCACGGACACCGCAGGCACGGGCAAGCAAAACAACTGTTTTGCGGTGCACCCCAGGAAGCCGGCGTTCCCCGCCCGCTTCCGTCTCTCCGGCTGGTCGCATGCTACTCCAGATCAGCCGGAGACCCCCGACAGGCGGATTTTTCGCCGGAGCAAAACGCAGACAATCTGCACTGAAAGCAACGACAACACTGACCGCCAGGAACGGGTGACCAAATGACACAAGACCAAACATCCACTCCAAGCGAACCGACAATCGCCCCCACACCGGTTTTCCCGGCGCTGGCCTGCTTTGTGACCCTGGCGCGCGAATTCGGGCTGCGCCTGAACGCTGACAGGCTGATCCACGAATACGGTCTCACCGCCACCGGTCTGAAAGGCAACAAGCTTTTGCAGATCATCCGGCAGAACGACTGCTCGGCACGGCAGATCAGAACCTCTTTCAAAAAGCTCCCGGATCTGTCCGGTACCTTGCCCGCGCTGGTTCCGCTGCAGGATAACGGTTGCGTCATCCTGCTCGGCACAGAGCCTGACGAAGAGGCCGATGGCGCGATGCGTGCCGTTGTCTATGATCCGAACGCCAGCGGCGGCGGCATCATCACCGTGTCCCAGTCCGAGTTCGAAGCCAAATGGCTGGGCAAGCTGATCCTGGTCAAACGCCGCCACAAGATGATGGACGAAGATCGCCCCTTCGATCTGCTGTGGTTCCTGCCCGAGCTGTGGCGCGAGAAAACCGCCTTTCGCGACGTGCTGATCGCAGCCACCATGCTGGTGCTGGTCAGCCTTGCAACCCCGATCTTCTTTCAGCTTGTCGTCGACAAGGTGCTTGTGCACCAAAGCGTCTCGACCCTGATGGTGCTGACCGGCGGCGTTGCTGTCGCGATCCTCTTCGAATCCACCTTCACCTTCGTACGCCAGTATATCCTGCTCTACGCCACTCAGAAGATTGACGTGCGCATCACCATGCGCGCCTTCACACACCTGCTGAAACTGCCCATCGACTTCTTCGAACAGCAATCGGCAGGCGTGCTGACCAAACACATGCAGCAGCTCGACGTGATCCGCGAGTTTCTCACCGGTCGCCTGCTGGTCAGCGCCATCGACGTGCTGTCGCTTATCGTCTTCCTGCCCGCGCTGATCTTCTACAGCGGCAAGCTGACCCTTCTGGTGCTGGGCTTTGGCGGGCTGACCGCGCTCTTCATCTTCTGCATGCTCGGGCCGTTCCGCAATCGTTTGCAGAAACTCTACGCCGCCGAAGGCGAACGCCAGTCCCTGCTGGTGGAAACCATCCACGGGATGCAGACCGTCAAGGCCCTCTCGCTGGAGCCGCAGCGCCGCAACTACTGGGAAACCACCGCCGTCAACGCGGTCGAGACCAGCGTGAACGTGGGCAAGATGTCCGCCGCCCTGCAGTTCGTCATCCAGATCCTGCAAAAGCTGATGCTGGTGGCGATCATCGCGCTGGGGGCCTTCGACGTCTTCTCCGGTGCCATGACCGTCGGCTCGCTGATTGCCTTCCAGATGCTCGCCGGCCGCGTCGCCGAGCCGCTGATCCAGCTGGTCGGCCTGCTGCATGAGTATCAGGAAACCTCTCTGTCCGTGCGCATGCTGGGCAATATTATGAACCACCCGCGCGAGGCGCAGGCCGCAGGCGGCGCCCAGGTGGAGATCAGCGGCGAGATCGAATTCGACAACGTCACCTTCAGCTATCCGCGCAGCCCCCAACCCTCTCTCAATGGCCTGAACTTCAAGGTCGAGGCAGGCAAGATGATCGGGCTTGTCGGACGCTCCGGCTCGGGCAAAACGACCGTCACCAAGCTGCTGCAGGGTATGCACCAGCCGCAATCCGGCTCGATCCGTATCGACGGCATCGACAGCCGCGAGCTGGATATCGCCCACCTGCGCCGCAACATCGGTGTGGTCCTGCAGGAAAGCTTTCTCTTCCGTGGCACGATCCGCGACAACATCTGCATCAGCGCGCCCACCGCGACCGACGAGCAGATCTTTAATGCCGCCCGCCTGGCCGGTGCCGATGAATTCATCCAGCGTCAGGTCAAAGGCTATGACACCGAACTGGACGAAGGCGCACCGAACCTCTCGGGTGGCCAGAAACAGCGGCTGTCGATTGCCCGCGCGCTTTTGACCGACCCGAAAATCCTGATCCTCGACGAGGCCACATCCGCGCTCGACCCGGAAAGCGAAACCATCCTTCAGGACAACCTGGAAATGATCCGCGAAGGGCGCACGGTCGTCGTTGTCTCGCACCGCCTGTCCTCCATGGTCAAATGCGACGACATCCTTGTTCTCGACCAGGGCAAGACCGCCGGTCTCGGACCCCATACGTCCCTTTTGGAAACCTGCCCGATCTACTGGGGTCTCTGGACCCGGCAGAACGGCTTTATCGACGCCGCCGAATAGGCCCGCGCCAGACCAGTTTCAACGGAGTAGCACCCATGACAAAATCCCGTAAAACCGACGCTTCAACCCCGCGCAAACCCGTACCTGTGGACGCCGTCGAATACTTGCAGGACGCCGACCGCATCCAGCAGCGCCCGATGCCCTTTTTCGCTCGCAGCGTGATGTATCTGATCACCCTTTTGATCATCGCCGCTGTGGCCTGGGCGTCATTCAGCACCATCGACAGCTATGTCACCGCGCGCGGCAAGATCATCACCGAAGGCTCGCATGTGGTTCTGCAGCCGCTGGAAACATCCATCGTGCGCAAGATGAATGTGCGCAAGGGCGAGGTCGTCGCCAAAGGCACCGAACTGATCGCCTTCGATCCCACTTTCGCCGGGTCCGACAAAAGCCAGCTTGGCGCGGAATATGACAGGCTCTCGGCCCAGGTTGCCCGCCTCGAAGCCGAAGCCGGGGGCGTCGATTACACCCCGGTGAACCCGTCACCCTACGAGGCTCAGGAAGTCGCGCTGCACAGTCTTCACCGGCAGGAACGCGCAAGCCGGACCAGCGAAATGCGCGCCGAGCGCGACACGCTGCAGGCATCTATCCTGCGCCTTGAACGCCGCAAGGAGGATCTGTCCGATCAGCTCACGGTCGTCCGCGAACTCGAAGAGATGAAGCAAAAGCTGACCACAAACGGGTCCGGCAGCCGCGCATCTTATCTGAACGAACGGCTGAAAACGCTGAGCATCGAACGCGAGCTGACCGACACCAACCAGCAGATCGCCGAGACGCAAATGCAGATCCGCAATGTCACCCGCAGCATCGAAAGCTACACCGCTGGCTGGCAGCGCGAAGTCATGCAGTTGCTGATCGAAAGCCGCGCCAAACGTAACGAGACCCAGGAACAGCTGCGCAAGGCCGAACGCCGCGCCGCCTCCGCCTCGATCATCGCGCCCTTCGAAGGCTATGTGCTGGATGTGGCCGACCGCGACACAGGCTCGGTCGTCGGCGCAGCGGAAGCCATCGTGACCCTCGTGCCAACCGATCAGACCCTGCTGGCCGAAATCTGGATCCCGGCCCGCGACATCGGTAAAGTCTCGGTGGGTGATCATGTGCGCATCAAGGTGGAATCCTTCCCCTTCCAGCGTCACGGCATCGTCGAGGGCGAGATTCAGTCGCTCAGCGGTGACAGTTTCGTGGGCTCACAGGACGGCAACAACGCCGTGGCCCCCGGCGAAGTGCACTTTCTGGCCCGCGTCTCCATTCCGCCAATTGATGAGGCTCTGACAAACTTGCCCAAAGGGTTTCACGCCCTGCCGGGGATGACCCTCAATGCGGAAGTTCAGGTCGGCCAGCGCCAGGTGATCTCGTATTTCCTCTACCCGATCTTCCGCATGCTTGATGAAAGCATCCGCGAAAGCTGATCGCATCGCCAGGGGGACCGCAGGAACCCGCAGCTTGGAAAGCCACATCACATGAAGATCGCAATTATCATCATCGCCACCTATCTGGCCGTGTCGATCTTTGCCTTCTTCATCGTGATGGCCGCCTGTATCGCCGGGGCGAAAGCTGACAGGAAACGGATCGCCGCGCAGGAAAAACGCTCCCCCGCCCCCGGATCGAACCCGGCTCGGCGGGCAAGCCTTGGCCATCATGTGGTTGCAAGAACCACCGGACCGGACGGGCGGCACTAAGCGGCGACAGGGTCCCGCTCGGCGGTCGCGGCGCAAGGAAAGCCTCAGGTGTGTCTTCCGTCAGGTTTTCGGCAGAGACCTTCGGCAATAACGCCGCCTGCCCGCGCAACGCACGCTGCCGCCCCCCGTGCAGATCACCTCAACAATGCCTCTTCGAAAGGATATTGCGTCAGGATGTCAATGCCGTCCTCGCGAATGAGGATCTGCTCTTCCAGCTTCACCCCCTCTTTCGCGCCATATTCACCCAGATAGCTTTCAACGCACATTACCGTGCCGGCCTCCAGTTCGCCATCATATCCCTTGTCGTCCCAGTCCTTCAGATGCGGCACCCGAGGATATTCGTCGCACAGCCCCACCGCATGCATCAAAAGCGAATAGCGCTGATAGCGCTCCGGTTGCCGGGTACCCATTTCGCTGAGGTCTCGGAACGACCGGCCCGCCTTCAGTATCGCCGTGTTCGCCTGAATCTCGTCCCGGGACCGTTTGTAAAGATCGCGCTGTTCTGGCGTCGGGGCCACCGGCCCGCAGTGCAGCGTGCGCGACAGATCACAGCAATAGCCGAAAGGGCCAATCATATCCGTGTCAAACGCCACCAGATCGCCGGCCTCAATCACCCGGTCGCTGGCCTCCTGAAACCACGGGTTGGTGCGCGGACCCGATGACAGCATTCTGGTATCATGCCAGTCACCGTCATTGGCCAGGTTCGCATAGTTCAGCAATCCCCACAGCTGGTTTTCACGCACGCCGGGCCTCAGCACTTCGGCCATTTTCGCAACCCCATGTTCGGCCACGGCGATCGACCATTTCATGCACTCGATCTCATCATCCGACTTGACCACCCGCGCATGTTCGATCACCGGCTGTGCATCAACCACCTGCAGCCCTGCCGCCATCAACGCCTGCGTGGCCGAGGGGTTTACATATTCCACCGCAATGCGGGTCTCATCGGTCACCTCCGCCAGCAGCGCCGTCAGCTCCTGGGCAAACAGCCCCGCATCCTCCTGCATGCGCGGACCGCCCGAAAAGTAATCGAGGCTCCGGGCCGGACGCTTTTCGGTGACGACGGAATAGCCGGCAGGGTTGGTGCTGTCCCCGGCCCCGAAACTGACAACCGGCCCCTCTGCTGCCACAAACAGATAGCCCATCGGAACATGCGCCTGAAACAGCGGCCAAAGCCGGATATCGGCGGCATATCGCAGGCTGACGGGGCTAATCAGGACGCAGGCCGGCAGGTTGCGCCTGCGCAGCTCGCGGCGGATACGCCCCAGCCGATAAGTCATGAGCCGTTCGAAATCGATCTCCGGCATCGGGCGGATTTTCGACAAAAGGCTCCAGTCATCGACAAGCGCGGCCTGATCTGCGGTGGTCATAACTCTGGCTTTCGTTTTCTCTTCGGACACTGCGGGCCGCTGCAATGCTGTCGCTGTTGAGTCGCCCTACCCGATATGCAACTGTATAATAAGTATAGCCGAGTCGCGCGGGAGCTTAAAGTGACGACAGCACGCAAATCCAGAGGCCGCCGCCGCACAGCCGCAAGCAGCGCGCGGTCCTCGGCGGGTCCGATGACCTCCAACTTCGTTCGAAACGTGGGCTATTTTGATCTTGTGGCACCGGACGCTCTGGACATGCTCCACGATGCATCTTGCGAAATCCTCGAAGAGATCGGCATCGAGTTCCGGCATGAAAAAGCGCTGGATATCTGGCGCGGCGCCGGTGCGGCGGTCGATGGCCAGCGCGTCCGTATCCCGCGCGAGCTTCTCATGAGCCTCGTTGCCAAGGCCCCGCCCGAATACACCTACAACGCCCGCAATCCGGCTCGTAACGTGCAGATCGGCGGTGCGAACATGGGGTTCGCGCCAACCTATGGCTGCCCTTTCATTCGCGATATGAACGGCGAAAGGCGCTATGCGCGGCTGTCCGATCTTGAGGATCTGGTCAAGCTGACCCATCTCAGCGACCCGCTCAATATCTCCGGCAGCCTCATTTGCGAGCCTGTGGATGTGCCGGTTCAGCACCGCCATCTGGAAGTTACCCGCACACATCTGACGCTTGGTGAAAAACCAATCATGGGCTCCGTGACTTCGGCGGCGAATGCGCGCGATTGCATCGAGATAGCCAAGATCGTCTGGGGCAGTGACTTTCTGCCCGGCAATGTGGTGATGACCAATCTGGTCAACTGCAACTCGCCGCTGGTCTGGGACGACACCATGCTGGATGCCGCCATGGTCTATGCCGAACACGGTCAGGCGATGATGCTGGCGCCGTTTGCCATGCAGGGGGCAAACTCGCCGATCACCACAGCCGGAACCGTCGCGCAGGTCAATGCAGAGGCGCTGGCCGGCATCGCCTTCGTCCAGTTGGTACGTCCCGGAAATCCGGCGGTCTATGGCGCGCCGGTATCGGTGGTCTCGATGAAATCCGGCGCTCCGATGTATGCCACCTCGGATGGTCAGCACTCCAATTTCGTGCTGGGCCAACTGGCGCGGCGCTATGGCATTCCCTACCGCGTCTCCGGCGCGCGCACCGGCTCCAAGACACTGGACGCTCAGGCCGGGTACGAAACCGTGCTGGCGCTGATGCCCTCACTGATGACAGGCGTAAATTATGTCCTGCATTCAGCAGGTTGGCTAGAAAGTGTGCTGACCGTAGCCACCGATAAATTCGTCATGGACGTCGAAATGCTGACGGTGCTGCAACGGATGCTGGCGGGCATGCCGGTGTCCGAGGACACGCTGGCGCTGCCGACAATCCGCGAAGTCGGCCCCGCAGGGCATCATTTTGCGAATGATCACACGCTCAAGCATTATGAGACCGCCTTCTACATGCCCGAGACCTTCGATGTGAACTCATTCGAGCAATGGACAGCCGATGGCGAATTGTCGTCGGCAGATGTCGCCCGGCGCAAGGCTGCGGATCTGCTGGACAGCTATGAGCCACCTCAGATCGAGGCGTCACTGGCGCGCGAGATCGACCGTTTCGTGGACATCCGCAAATCCGAGATCACCACCTGAATCCTATGAACCACGCGCCTATGGCAGCGCGATGCCAAGCCCGGTTAAACGATCCACCAGCCAGCCGGGCAGCTCAACCCCATGTTGCTCGGCCTGCGCGGCGCGGGCAAATCGTCCGTCACCGGGAATGCGCGCGCTGCCGTTACCTGCAAACCCCGCCAGCAGGGCGGACATATGCGCGGCAAACCCCGGATCGGCAGCGCCCGGATCAATGGCGATGATGGTCTGACCTGTCGGATTGGTCGGACTTTCCGTCTCGTCATATTCGACCGCAAACCGTCCGCCGCAAAGCCCGGCGGCCAGCACCTCGATCATCAGCGCGATGGCAGTGCCTTTATGGTCGCCGTAGGTGAACAGGCGCTGACCTTCAATCACGGCAGCCGGATCGGCAGAGGGTTGGCCTCGCGTGTCCAGCCCAACGGGCGCATCGAATACCGCGCCCTCTTCGTGAGCCAGCCGCACGTCCGAGATGGCTTTCAGACTGACAGCCTGATCCCAGACAATCGGCGGGCTGTCCCCGCGGGGACAGGCAAAAGCCATGGGGTTGGTGCCGAACACTGCGCGGGCGCCGCCGTGGGGCACCACCCAGGGGCGCGAGCCGCACACCATGATCGCGATCAACCCTGCGTCCGCCAGCGGCAGAACGTCATGGCGCAGCGCCGCGATGTAATGCGCGCGCCGGGTGGTCAGCACCGCACTCCCCTGCTTGTGCACCATGTCGATGAACGCGGGCCGCGCCATATCCAGTCCTGCTTGCGCAAAGCTGTTGCCGCAATCGACCGCCATCAGCCCCGGTCGCAGGACGCGCGCCTCGGGCCGGGCCGCCAGATCGAGGTTACCTGATTGCGCAACCTGCCGGTAATAGCCCAGCATCGCCAACCCGTGACTGGCCGGACCGTCGCGCTCTGCCAGCCGCATGCGCCGGGCAAGGGCCGTGGCCAGCGCTTGGGAAAAACCCTCGCGCAGGAAAAATCGCTTGGACAGCGTTTCGATCTCATCAAGCGTAAGAACGACGGGGGTTGGCATCAGGTCCTCTCAAAATCGGTTGGCCGAGAAGGGGGCAGGATCTGCCACCGGCCTGTGTCCGCCAAGCATGTCGGCAATCATATGGGCGGTCGTCGCGGCCAGTGTCAGCCCAAGATGCCCATGGCCGAAGGCGTAGAACAACCCTTTTTGGCGCAAGGACGGGCCGATCACCGGCAGGCTGTCAGGCAGGGATGGCCGGTGCCCCAGCCAGGTTGTCCGGGGTTTGCCAGCCAGACCCTCGCCGAACATCGTGCGCGCATGTTTTTCCAGCACCCGCGTGCGGCGCGGATCAAGCGGCGCGGATGTGCCGCGAAACTCCACCGTCCCGGCAACCCGCAGGCCAGCCTCGACGGGGCTGACCGCAAAGCCGCGGGCGGTGTCCACCAGACCGCGCGACAGCCCCAGATCCAGCCCGGTATATTGGACGTGATAGCCGCGTTCGCTTTCCAGCGGAAAACGGTCCCCGGCGCCCCGCGCCAGATCACCCGACCAGATGCCTGCCGCCAGCACCACATGATCGGCGCGCAACACATCGCCGCCGGAAAGCCGGACGGCAGGGGCGTTTTCGCCTGTATCCAGCCTGGCGACCTCTGCCGCAAGCACCTGGCCTCCCAGCGCCTTCAGCCGCTCGGTACTGCGCAGGATCGGGCGGACCGGATCATGCAGGTAATAGGCACCCGGAGTGAGAACAGCCGCGCCATATGGCCCGGTGATGCAGGGCTCAAGCTGCTGTATCCCGGCAGCATCTATTATCTCGTAATCCACCCCGTGACGCTTGCGCAGCCCCAGTTTATACGCATCCGCCTCTATGGCAGCCAACGACGGATAAAGCCGCAGCGAGGCATTCTGCGTCATCTCCGCGTCCAGAGCCAGATCCGACAGCCACGCGCGGGTGTCGGCCACGGCGCGGCAGCACAGGCTGGCAAGGGCTGCTGCATTCGCCTCGGTCCGCGCGCGGGTCGAGTTGCGCAGGAACCGCAACAGCCAGGGCAGGAGTTCGGGAAGATAGGCCGGTTCCAAAAACAACGGACCATTTGGGCTGAGCAGCCACTTGGGGACATTCTTCATCACGCCGGGCGAAGCGATGGGCACAACCTCGGTCGCGGCGATCACCGAGGCATTCCCGAAAGAGGCGCCCTGCCCCGGCGCGTCGCGGTCCACCAAAGTGACCTGAAACCCGCGTTCCTGAAGCCGCAGCGCGCAGACCGATCCCACCGCCCCTGCGCCAATCACAAGGACGGTTCGGCCAGTCATGCGCCGCGCAGCCGGACGTTGCCGGGATCATGAGGGCTGTCTTCGATCACCACGGCCTTGCAGGGTGCATTCAGCAGCAGCACCTCCAGCTCGGTTCCGGGCGCGGCCTTGCTTTCGTCCACCAGTGCCAGCGCCAGATTGGTACCGAACTGGTAAGACCAGTTGCCCGAAGTCACGACGCCCACCAGCGTGCCATCCTGCGTCAGCCCTTCGCCGCCGCCCGCCAGCGCCGCGCCGCCATCTATGCGCAGGGTGACCATGCGTTTGGCCGCGCCCCCTGCCGCGCGTTCGGACAGCACCGCATCCCGGCCGATGAACGCAGGTTTGGAGACATCGGCAAAGCGTTCCAACCCCGCCATGTCCAGCGTGGTTTCGGTGTTGATGTCCTTGACGATGGAGCGATAGGATTTCTCCATCCGCAGACAGTCATAGGCGCGGCTGCCGATCAGGCGAATGCCGTGATCCTTGCCTGCGTCCAGCAGCGCCCCGGTCAGCTGCCGCATGTAGCAGATCGGCGCATGCAGCTCGTAGCCCAGCTCACCTGCAAAATTCAGTCGCAGCATGCGCACATCCCCGGCATAGCCGATGTCGGCGGTCCGGCATCCCATCCACGAAAACGCCGCGTTCGACAGAAGTTGATCGGTCAGCGGCTGCAGCAGATCACGGGATTTCGGACCCATCAGGGTGATGATGCCGCGCTCTAGCGTGACATTGCGCAGATGAATGGCGCTGCCTTTTGGGAGCAGCTCGCGCAGCACGCAATCGTCATGGCGCTCCATGCGCGGCGAGGAGACCAGATAGAAGTGATCGGTGCCCAGTTTCGCGATGGTGAATTCGCAGCGCACAGTGCCCTGATCGGTCAACAGATGGCACAGTTTCGCGCGGCCCGATTTTTTCGGAAGGGCGTTGGCGATCAGCCCGTCCAGCCAGTCGGTCGTACCCGGTCCCGAGACCTCGAACTTCGACATATGCGACATGTCGAACATCGCCGCATCTTCACGCGCGGCGCGGCATTCACCGGCCAGCACGTCAAAGTAGTTGGTGTCGCGGAACCTGAAGCTGCCTGTTTCGGTCACGCCGGGCGCATCGGCATACCAGAAAGGCACTTCCCAGCCGTAGCTCATGCCGAAGACCGCGCCGCGCTGGAGCAGCAGATCATAGGTTGGCGCGGTTTTCTGCGGGCGGCCTGCGCCCCATTGGTGACCGGGGGTATTCTGGCCAAAGAGCTGGCCGAAGTGTTCGATGCCTTTCTGCACAGCCCAGCGTTTGGTGGCAAAATTGCCGAAGCGGCGCGGATCGAAATCGGCCATGTCAATCGGGGGCTGACCATCGGCGATCCACCCTGCCAGAAGCTCGCCTGCGCCGCCGGAGGCGAGGATGCCGCCGGTGAAGGCCTCGGCAAGCCAGTAGTTTTTCAGACCCGGCGCAGGGCCGAGCAGCGGGGCCAGATCAGGGGCACCCACAATCGGACCGCGGATGCAGTCCTTGATACCGACCCGGCCAAAGGCGGGGACGATTTCCATGGCGCGGGTGACGTGTTCTTCGATGGCGTCATAATCGGGAGGCAGAAGATCTGCTCCGAAATCCGCAGGGACACCGTCCACAGCGAAAGGTTCCACATCCTGCGCGTGTTCATAGGGGCCGAAGATGAACCCGCCGCGTTCCTCACGGAAATACCCAAGCGAATGGTCGTCACGCAGCACCGGCAGTTCCGCGTGGCCCTGTTTGCGATAGGCAACTAGTTCGGGCGCTTCCTCTGTGACCAGATACTGATGCAGATAGGGGATTGCCGGAACCTCCAGCCCGACCATCTGGCCGGTCTGGCGGGCATAGTTACCGGTGGCTGTCACCACATGATCCGCGCGGAATGTGCCCTTGCTGGTTTCCACCACCCAGGCGTCGCCGTCGCGCTGCATCGACAGCACTTCGGTGTTGCGATGGATCGCAGCGCCGCGGCTACGCGCGCCCCTGGCCATCGCCTGCACCAGATCGGCCGGAGCGATATGCCCGTCATCGGGGTGATAGACCCCGCCCTTGATCCGGGGCAGCAGTTCCATCAGAGGCCATTTTTCCCGGATCCGCTCGGGCGTCAGGATCTCTGCGCGCACACCTTGTGCCACTGCATGAGCCACATAGGCCTTGTATTCATCAAAGCGCGCGTCAGTGGAGGCCAGTCGCAACTGGCCGCATTTGTGCCAGCTGACCGGCTGACCGGTGTCCGCCTCAAGGCTTTCGAAGATCTCGATGGATTTCCGGATCATCCAGACGCGGGTGCGGCTGAAACTGTAGATCGGGATCAGCCCCGCCGCGTGCCAGGTAGACCCGGCGGTCAGCTCGGTCCGCTCCAGCAAAGCGACATCGGTGATGCCCCGGCGTGCCAGCGCGTAGAGGATGCCGACACCGATGGCGCCGCCGCCGACAATAATGACGCTTGCTTTTTCCATCGGTCTGACACTTCTCTCTTGTCCGCCGGGTACAGCTGATTTAGTCCTGAGATCAGAAAAAATGCAACTGTATATTTTGACATTGCAGATGTTTTCCAGCAAGCCTGCAGCGCCCCGGAACCTGATGGAGGAACACGCGTGAACACCAATGCAAAAAGCTGTGGAGAGGCGCTGGTTCGGCTGCTTGAAGCCTATGGGGTTGACTGCGTTTTCGGCATTCCCGGCACCCATACGCTGGAACTGTATCGCGGGCTGGAAACCAGCCCTATTCGCCATATTCTGCCGCGCCACGAACAGGGTGCTGCCTTCATGGCCGATGGTTATGCGCGATCTACCGGCAAGCCGGGTGTGTGTTTTCTGATCACCGGGCCGGGTGTGACCAATGCGGCAACGGGCATGGCACAGGCCTATTCGGACAGCCAGCCGATGCTGGTGATCTCTTCGACCAGTTCCGTGGGCACCATGGGCAAGGGTTGGGGCGAGGTGCATGAACTGAACTCGCAAACCGATGTGACCCGGCCCTTCACCGCCTTCTCGGAAACCGTGCGCACGCCTGCGGATGTGCCCGGATTGATCGCGCGGGCCTTCGGGGTCTTTCGCTCCGAACGTCCGCGTCCCGTGCATATCGAGATCCCGATTGATGTCTTTGGCATTCCGGTGGACGGGGACTGGCCCGTCTTTCCGCCCCCTGCCCTGCCCGTGCCGAATACGCAGGCGCTGGCGGCAGCGGCGGCGCTGCTCGCCCGCGCCGAGCGACCGGCGATCCTGCTGGGCGGCGGGGCGTTGAACACCGGGGCGGCGGTGACAGCATTGGCCGAGATGCTTGCGGCCCCTGTCCTGCCGACGGTTGCGGCCAATGGGGTGATGCCGGACAGCCATCCTTTGTGTCTGGGGCCGCGTTACTGGGCGCGTCCGGCAATGGATCTGATCGAAGCGGCGGACGTGGTGCTGGCGCTGGGAACCGAGCTGAGCATCAACGAAGGGTGCACGCCCCGGCCCATCGCCTTTCCCGGAAAGCTGATCCGCGTCGATATCGATCCGCGTAAACTGGTGGACCGGGTGCCTGCAGATGTTGCGATCTGGGCGGATGCGACCGAGGCGGCGCAGGCCCTGGCCGCTGCCGTGACGGGCCAGGCGAGCGATGCCCGGCTGGCGGAGGTTGCCCAGCAGGTTGCCGAGGTGCGCACCGCATCGGACGCCGGGCTGACCGCTTTGCAGCACAAGCATATGGCGGTCACGGATATCTTGCAGGCCTGCCTTCCGCCGGACACGATCTTTGCCACGGATATGACCCAGATCGTCTATACCACGCGCGGCACCATGGGCTTTGACAGGCCCCGGCGAATGCTGAACCCCAAGGGTTATGGCACGCTTGGATATGGGTTGCCAGCCGCCATCGGTGCGAAGGTGGCGAACCCGGAGACCACGGTCGTGGCCATCGCGGGCGACAGCGGTGTGATGTACACGGTTCAGGAACTGGCGACCGCCACCGAAGAAGCGATCGGGATCATTCTGGTGATCTGGAACAACCGGTCGCTGGCGGAAATTCGTGATGGGTTCATCGGGCTGGGGGTCAAGCCCATCGGCACAAATCCCTACACGCCGGATTTTGCCACCATGGCCCGTTCGATGGGATGGGATGCTGCCGAGGTCGGCAGCGCGGCTGATTTGCGCGATGCCCTGGCTGCGGCGCAGGACAGCGGGGCGGCGACGATGATCATCGTCGATGAGGATGGAGACTATGGCGGGGCCTGATCACGGCAGGACTTGATCACATGGGGCCAGTCCCAGCATCTGCAGCCCCTGCCAGAGCGTGTCAGCCTTGATATGGGCACGCCCCTGAGGCGGCTGCACCAGATCGGGCACCTGCGCGACCGTCATCCCGGCAGCAATGGCAGAGCGCACGCCTGTATCGCTGTCCTCGAACGCCGCGCATTCAGCCGGATCAACCCCAAGCTTTTCGGCGGCCAGCAGATAGGGCGCGGGTTGCGGTTTGCGATCGCGAACGCAGGTGCCGCCGACAATCGTGCTGAAGTGTGCGGCCAGCCCGACGCTTTGCAACTTGGCGCTGGCGCGCGTGCGTTCGGTCGTGGTGACAACCGCGCAGGGCAAACCCAATTCGGCAACATGTCGCAGTGACCGGCGCACGGTAGGGCGCAGATCAATGCCGCCCCGCAAAGCGGTTTCGTAGCGGGCAAGCCAGGCATCGTGATAGGCCTCAACGTCGATCTGCGCGCCTGTGCGCTGCGCCACATCTGCCGCCACCTGTCTTTGCGGGCGGCCAACATAGCGAGTGAGGCTGTTCATCGTTTCAGTGACGCCAAATTCCTGCAAGGTCTGCTGGCACGCTGTAAGCGACATGCGTTCGGTGTCCAGCAGCAGGCCGTCCATATCAAAGAGCAAGGCGCGAAATGTCATCAGGTGCGATCCGGTCTGCCACCGTTGGCGGGTCAGTTCAATGCAAGGGTGATCAGCCGTTCTTCGGTCATGTCGCGAATGGCGGCGCGCGGTCCTTCCCGACCGAAACCCGATGCCTTGCAGCCACCGTAGGGCATGAGATCGGCACGGTTCGATGAGGCGTTGTTGATGTTGAAAAGGCCGACCTCGACAGCGCGTGCAGCCCTGAACGCCGCGTCAATATCCTGCGTGAAGATCCCTGCGGCCAGCCCATAGGGGCTGTTGTTAACCAGGGCTATGGCCGCGTCGAGATCGAAAAAGGGGATCAGGCAGACGACGGGGCCGAAGATCTCTTCGCGCATGACCTGCATGTCCATGGACACATCCGTCAGCACCGTGGGCGGCATCAGCGCCGCGCCTTCCAGCCTGCGCGACGTCAGCTGCCGCGCGCCCTGCGCCACTGCCTCATCCACCCAGGCCTGCACCCTTGCCGCTTCCTGATCGGTGATCATGACGCCGATATCGGTGCCTTTGGCCCTTGGATCGCCCACCACCATCGCCTCGGCCCGGGAGGTCAGCATATCGGCAAATGTCTCGAACACATCCTCATGCACCAGCAGCCGCTGAAGCGAGGTGCAGACCTGCCCGGATTTGCGAAAGGCGGTGGCGGCGCATTTGGTCAGGGCGCGATCCAGATCACCATCGGCGCAGATGATCGTGCCGGAGATGCTGCCCAGCTCCATCTGGGTCCGGCGCAGCCCGGCGCTGGCCTGAATGGAGCGGCCCGCCGCTTCGCTGCCGGTGAAGGCGATATAGGCAACATCGGGGTGATCCACCAGCGCCTGACCGATGCGCCCTCCCGGCCCGTTGACCAGATTGAGCCAGCCTGCGGGAACGCCTGCCTCTTGCAGAACTTCGCACAGAAGCAGGGCTGACAGCGGCGTATATCCGGCAGGTTTCAGCACCACTGCGTTGCCCGCTGCGAGCGCCGGTGCGATCTTGTGGTCCGTGGTGTTGAGGGGCGAATTGAACGGCGTGATACAGGCCACAACGCCCAGAGGCCGCCGGATGGTGAAGGCGATTTGCCCGTCATGACCGGGGGCTGCATCAATGGGGACAATCTCGCCGGTGATGCGCTTGGCCTCTTCAGCGGAGGTCAGCAGGGTCTGAACGCAGCGATTGAAATCGCCTGCGTTATCCGCCACGCAATAGCCGGTTTCGGACACCATCGCGTCGATGATTTCGTCCTTGCGGCGCAGCAGGATATCACGCGCCCGCATCAGGATGGCATAGCGGTCGGGGATCGGTATCTCGCCGCTGTCGAAGGCGGCTTTGGCAGCGCGCACCGCCAGATCCACCTGCGCCGCATCGGCCTGATGCACGCGGGCAATGGCCTGCCCGGTGAACCGATCACCAAGTGAAGACGTGCCCGCCCCGTCCTGCCATTTGCCGCCGATGAATAGCCTGGCCTCGATCATGCTGGTCTCTCCGGGGTTGCGCGCAGGTCAGTCTGCAAGGGCGTCTTCGGGGACCGGTACCGTGTAGTTCAGCCCCAGCCTGCCGCCTTCCACATAGATGGTCTGCCCGGTGACATAGGAGGAATCCGCAGAAGCCAGGAACATCGCCACCCCGGCCACTTCGCGCGCCTCGCCAAAGCGCAGCATCGGCGTGCGCGACAGGATCGCCCGGCGATTGTCTTTGTTGGCCAGCAAGTTGTCGCGGTTGATCTCGGTCACGATGGTGCCCGGCCCGATGGCGTTGACGCGAATGCCGTATTTGGCAAGCGACAGGGCCATGGCATTGGTCAGCGAGGTAATCCCACCCTTCGAGGCCGCATAAGGCGAGATGGTTCCCATGGTGCATTGCACGGAGGTAGAGGACATGTTGATGATCGCACCGCCCTCGCCACGCTCTTTCATGTGCTGCCCGACCAGACGGCCAAAAAGATAGACATGCTTGAGGTTGACGCGCAGCACCTCGTCCCAGTCTTCTTCCTCGATGTCGAGAAACTCGCCGCGCCGCGTCAGGCCCGCATTGGCTACCAGCACGTCGATCTTGCCGAAATCAGCCAGCACCTGGGCCACGGTGGCCTTTGCCTGATCGGCCATGCCGACGTCGCATTTGTAGAACTTCGATCCGCGCCCGATGTCGGACTGGGCAGATGTTCCTGTGTCTTCGTTCCAGTCGACAATGGCGACTTTCGCCCCTTCTTCGGCGAAATAGCTTGCGCAGGCCTTGCCGATGCCGCTTGCAGCTCCGGTCACCAGAACAACTTTTCCGTCCATGCGCATGGCTGAGATCCTTCATTGGTCGCGTTGGGATTGAAACTATGAGAGCGCTACTTGTTATGCAACTGTATATTCATTAGCGTTTCGGGAGACGACCTTTTGCGAAATGACCCCGCGATGCTGCATGAACCCTGTGATCTTCCCCGCGCCTATGGCGCTGGCACGGCCGTGCCGCAGTATCCTGCGCTCGAAGGGCGCAAGGAGGCGGAGATTGCCGTCATCGGCGGCGGTGTCACCGGCACAGCCACGGCTTTGGCGCTTGCACGTGCGGGGCGCTCTGTTGCATTGCTGGACGCTCGCGAGATCGGATTTGGCGGCTCCGGGCGGTCCTACGGGTTGATCCTGCCAATCCCGAAACCGGCGCGGGGCGCGCTGGACAAACGCTATGGGACCGCGCGCGCCGAGCGCTTGACACAGACCCTGATGCGCGGCCCTGACCGGGTGTTCGAGTTGATCAAACGCCACGGTATCGATTGCGATGCCGCGCGCAACGGCTGGATCTGGGGCGCGCATTCCAAAAGCGCCATTCCCCGGCTGAAGGCCACGGTGCAAACCTGGCAGGACTTGGGGGAACCGGTGTCTTATCTGGATGCAGATGAGGCGGCGCAGACCATTGGCAGTACGCGGTATCCCGGTGCCATGCTGGATCGCCGTTGCGGCTCGATCAACCCGCTGAAGTACACGCGCGGGTTGGCCGCCGCTGCCGCCGATGCGGGTGCGGATATCCATGAAGGCAGCGAGGTTGTCTCGCTGGTGCCGGGCCGCACGCGCCGATGGGCCGTTCGCACCGCCGGGGGGGTCGTCGAGGCCGATCAGGTCATTCATTGTACAAACGCCTATACCGGCAGTCTCTGGCCCGGATTGCGCCGCACCGTCATTCCGGTGCGCGCCTTTCAGCTGGTCAGCGCCCCGATGTCAGACAATCTGCTGAAATCGGTGCTGCCGGGCAATCACATCATGACCGACAGCCGCCATTTGTTTTCCGGCATTCGCAAGCTGCCCGGCGGGCGCATTCACATGTCCACCTCCGGTCCCTTCACCAGAGCAACGGGCACCCCGGATCGGCGCGAGGCCAGCATCCGTCTGCTGGAGACGTTCCCGCAACTGCAAGAGGTTGACTGGACCGACAGCTGGACCGCCTGGGTTGGCATGACCCCCGAACATACGCCACGGATCTCACGGCTGGAGGAGGGCATGTGGTCGGTGGTTGGCTTTTCCGGACGCGGGCTGGCCTTCGGCACGCTGATGGGCGATGAAATGGCCCAGCTGATGCAGGACCCGGCCCGCGACGATCTGATACTGCCCATCGAGCCGATCAGGCCGATCCCGTTGCACGGGCTGGCGCGGGCCGGCGTGATCGCCATGACCCATTGGTATAAGCTGATGGACCGGTTTGCCTAAGGCGTGCCGAACCCGCCGCCACCTGCTGTCCGGAAATCCACGATATCGCCTTTGCGCAGCAGCTGATGCTCTGCGGGGTCTATGTCCTTGCCATTGATCCGAACCTCGGCGGGCTGGCCGTCCCGGCCCCCATGAAGGCCGCGCGGCACCGCGATGCGGCGGGTGACGATGAACGAACAGGTCGCCGGCTCATCGCCCAGAAACTCGAATGTGATATCCAGACCATCCCCGCCGTCCTGCGCGCCTTTGCCGCCTGATCCGCGCCGCAGCTGTCTGTGGTGGATGCGGATCGGGGCCAGTTGCTCCATCACTTCGATGGGCGTGTTGCCGAGATTGGAGGGAAAGCTGAGCACGTCATGACCGGGCCGGGTCGCCGTGCCGCCCTGACCACCATTGAGGAAATTGACCACCGCATAGCGCCTGCCCTGATGAGTGCCAGACATGGTGAAAGACGAATTGGCGGCGCCTTCCGCCTGCGCCCGGTCCCCAAGCACCCCGGCCAGTGCATTCATCACCGCAACCGGCAGCATATGCCCGATCATGTTGCGCGCGCCGGAGGCTGCCGGATAAACCGGGTTCAGGATGCTGCCTTCAGGGGCGGAGGTGGAAAACGGGCGCAATGCGCCGTCGTTGCTGGGAATATGGGGCGCGAGCGCACATTTCAGCCCGTAGACCGTATAGGCAAAACGGTAAGAGGGCACCACATTGACGGCCCGCGGGATTTGCGGCGAGGTGCCGGTGTAATCCACTGCGACCTCGCTGCCTTTGACGCGGACAGTGCAGACGATCTGGACCCGTTCCTCAAACCCGTCGTGATAGACTGTCGAGGGGTAGTCCCCATCGGGGACTTTCTCGATGGCGCGGCGCATGGCGGCTTCGGAGCGGTCCTGCAATTCGCGGCCAAAGGCCGCCAGATCGAGCGCTTCGCTGTCCAGCACACCGGTCAGTCGCCGCGCCAGCGCATCGCAGCCGGAGATTGCGCCGAAAATGTCGCCCAGAGTATGCTCCGGCACGCGCACGTTGCGCGCGATGAAATCCACCAGCGCAGCATTGCGCACCCCTTTCTCGACCAGTTTGACGACAGGGATCTGCAGGCCTTCTTCAAAGATCTCGCGAATGCCAGCGGACCTGAGGCGACCGCCGATATCCGGCAAATGGCTGGCGATCCCGGCGAACCCCACCAGGTCGCCCCGATGAAAGATCGGACGCATGATGGTGATGTCATGGATATGCCCGGTGCCCAGCCAGGGATCATTGGTCACCAGCACGTCGCCATCGGCCAGTGAAGCGGGCGGATAATCCTTGAGCATGTGGCGGATGGTGGCCGGAATCGTTGCTGTAAAGGACGCGATGGACTTGGTCGATTGTGCGATGCTGTAGCCTTCGGCATCGGTCAGCACGACAGCAAAATCATTGGCTTCGCGCACCAGGGTCGAAAAAGACGCGCGCTGAAAGGTGACAGCGGCCTCATCCACCAGGCTGATCAGCCGCGACCAGAGGATTTCCAGCGAAATCGCATCAAGCTGAGTCATGCCGCGCCTCCCGCGACCAGGTCGATGGACACTGTGAGATCGGGTAGAATGTCGATCACCGCCTCGCGCGCCACGACGATGGTGGATTCGGTTTCCTGAATGATGGCCGGACCAGCAAAGCGTTGCCCCGCGCCAAGATCATATCGGGAATAGACAGGCACCTGCGCAAAATCGCCCGTATCGGGCAGGTAGAGCGCGCGTTCTCCAATAGGCGCAGGCGCCGCTGACGCTTTCGCATTGTCCGTGCTGACCGCATTGCGCGACCTGGCCTGTCCAAGCAACCGCCAGGTGACAATCTCGACCTCGCCGTCCAGCGCGGCGCCATAGAGCCGGGCATATTCTGCGGTGAAGGCCTGCATCAGCGGACCGCGCATCGTACCCTCAAGCGCCTGATCCGGCACAGGCACAGAGATTGCGTCGGCCTGACCGCAATAGCGCATGTCGGCAGACAGGCTCCAGCGGACGTCGGACAGATCCGTGTCGGAGCTTGCAAACTCGGCCTCTGCCTCGCGGCGCACTCGGTTCAGTTCAGCCGTCGCGCGCGGCCAATCCACGGTGTTCACCCGTTCCACCCGCGTCCAGGCCCTGTCCACACGCGGCGGCGCGGCCAGCAGCCCAAGGCAGGAGCCGACGCCCACGGCAACCGAGCAAAGCACCCGCCGCAACCCCAGCTTGTGGGCCACTTCGACCGCGTGCACCGGCCCGGCGCCGCCGGTTGCGACCATGGTGAAATGGCGTGGATCATACCCTTTCTCAGCGATATGAACGCGGGCGGCAGCGGCCATGTTTTCGTTAACCAGATTGCAGATTCCGAAGGCCATCCTGGCGGGGTCGGCTCCCAGTTCGGCTGCCAGACCATCCATCGCGGTCTGCGCGGCATCCTTGTCCAGCGTCATCTCGCCGCCGAGGAAATTATCCTTGTCGAGGTTGCCCAGCAGCAGGTCGGCATCGGTCACCGTCGGGCGGGTTCCGCCCAGCCCGTAGCAGGCCGGGCCCGGTACCGAGCTGGCGCTTTCCGGCCCGACATTCAGCAGACCCAGGGCGGAGGGATGCGCGATCGAGCCGCCACCGGCTCCGATCTCGATCAGATCAATCGACGGTGTGATGATCGGCAACCCCGAGCCTTTGGCAAAGCGCTTGGCGCGGCCCGCTTCGAAGATCGAGGTGATTTCAGGCTGTCCGCTGCGCACCACGCATGCCTTGGCCGTGGTGCCGCCCATGTCGAAGGCCAGCACGTTGTCGATACCATTGCGCAGCCCGGTATCGGCGGCGCTGAGCACACCGGCTGCGGGGCCGCTTTCCAAAAGGCGCACCGGGTATTTCGCCGCTGCCGTGTTCGAGGTGAAACCGCCACCCGACGTCATGACGCGCAGCGGCGCTGCCACCGCTTCGGCCTCAAGGCGCTGGACCAGCCCGGCAAGGTAATCGGACGTCAGCGGCTGCACATAGGCGTTGGCCGCCACGGTAGAGGCACGTTCATATTCGCGGATCTCGGGGGCGACATCTGATGACAGGCTGATCTTTGCATCCGGCAGCCTGTCACGGAGCGCCGCGCCGATGGCCTTTTCGTGGCTGCCGTTGGCGTAGGCGTGCAGCAGGCAGACCCCCACCGCCTCTGGCGCAACATCGGCAAGGTGATCGAGAATGGCGGTCAGGTCATCTTCATCGACCGGCGCAACCTCTGATCCGTCTGCATCCATGCGCGCGCTGACCTCGAAGATCGCTTCGCGCGGAACCAGAGGCGGGGTAAACTGGATATCGAGATCATACATGTCGTAGCGATCTTCGCGACGCAAAAGCAGCGTATCAGCGGTGCCTGCGGTCATGATCAGCGCCGTGCGTCCGCCGCCCGCCTCGATCACCGCATTGGTGACAAGGGTGGTTGCATGCACGAATTCCTCAACCGTGCCTCCCGTCGCCCTGGCTTTTTGCAGCAGATCGCCCAGCACCGTGCTGACCGCGCGGCCCGGATCATCTGGGGTTGTGAGGGATTTGGCGATCAGCAGCGCGCCATCGGTGCTGCGCTGCGCGATACCATCGGTGAAGGTGCCGCCGATATCGACCGCGATCCGAAGCGTCATGTCATGGGTCTTTCATCAATTCAGCAGCCGCTGCCGTGAGTGCGATCAGGGCCTTGTCCAGCTTTTCCTCTGACGCGGCATAAGACAGGCGCACGAAGGGCGACATCCCGAAGCCCGAGCCGGAGACCAGCGCGAGATTGTGGGTTTCCAGAAGGAACCGCGCCACATCATCATCGGTCTGCAATATCTCGCCAGCAGCGGTACGGCGTCCCAGCCAGCCCGCCACGGAGATGAAAAAGTAAAACGCCCCTTCAGGTTTGGTAACCGAGAGACCTTTGATTGCGGCAAGCGCGTCAAACAGACGGTTGCGGCGCGCCTCCAGCGCGGCGGTATTGGCCAGCACCGCGTCCAGCGGGGCGTTCAGCGCAGCAGCAGCTGCGGCCTGCGCCACGGCATTGGGCGAGGACGTGGATTGCGACTGCAGCTTGGTCATCTCCTTGATCAGCTCTGCCGGCCCGCCCGCAAAGCCAATGCGCCAGCCTGTCATGGAATAGGCCTTGGAGACGCCGTTGACCGTCAGCACCCGGTCTTTCAGCGCCGGAGCTACCTGGGCCATCGTATGATAGGGGGCGCCATCGTAACGGATGTGTTCATACATGTCATCGCACATCACCCAGACGTGGCGATGCCGCTCCAGCACCTCAGCCAATGCGCGGAGATCGGCCTTTGAATAGATCGCACCGGATGGGTTAGAGGGTGCATTCAACATCAGCCAGCGGCTGCGGTCCGTGATCGCCGCCTCCAGCTGGTCCGGGGTGATTTTGAAGCCGGTCGCGGCGCTGGTCGGCAGGATGACCGGCGTGCCACCTGCATATTGCACAATATCGGGATAGCTGACCCAATAAGGCGCGCCGATGATCACCTCGTCGCCGTGATCAACCGTTGCCGAAAGGGCGTTGAAGATGATCTGCTTGCCACCGGTGGCAGCCATCACCTCGGCGTCGGAATAGTCCAGGGTGTTGTCGCGGCGAAACTTGTGGCGGATTGCCTGTTTTAGCTCTGCGGTGCCGCCTGTGTTGGTATAGCGCGTCTGCCCCGCCCGCATCGCCGCTATTGCAGCTTCTTGCACGAACTCTGGCGTGGGGGTGTCAGGCTCGCCAGTGGTCAGGCTGATCACCGGGCGCCCTTCGGCGATCAACTCGCGTGCGCGGGTCGCGGCGGCGGTCGTCGGCGACGGTTTGATCCGACCCACCCGCGCGGAGAACTTGCAATCGGGCATCAGGGTCTACGCCCCAATCGCGCGCATGAACGCGTTCTTGCGATCCACGGCATCCCAGGAGCGGGGCTGCCGCGCCGAGGCCGCTTTGGAGACACGCAGTAGCACGAAGACCGGCGCATCATCCCGGTCGAGCAGCGCTTTGCCTGACGCGATATCTTCTTGCGCGGTGACGGTCATTGTCGTCGCGATGCCGGAGGCTTTGGCGACACCCTCAAGATCCGTGCCAAGCGCCGTATGCGACGGTTGATAGCCGGTCTCGCCATAATGCGCGTTGTCGATGCAAAGGATCGACAGGTTTCGGGGCTGCATCGCCGCCACGACGGCCAAAGCGCCCATGTTCATCAACAGCTCGCCATCGCCAGTGACGACCAGCACCTTGCGCTCGGGCTGCGCCAGAGCAAGGCCAAGCCCCATTGAGACTGCAGCTCCCATGGCGCCGCCCAACATGAAGCAGTTATCAGCATTATCCGTATGCGCCGCCATATCCTGTGCAGGTCCTGCCAGCCCGGTGATGACCAGCTTGCCGGTGATGTCGCCGACGATGGCGGGAACGGCGTCCTTGCGGTCCAGAAGATTGTCCATGATCACATATCCTTCGCGCCGATGAGTTTCTGGCTGAGCAGCACCGCCACCGCCTGATTGGAGCGGAAGGCCAAAAGCAGTGCGGCGCTGACCGTGGTGGTCACCTCATCGGGGTAGTCCACCTGCAGGCATTTGACGTCCATCGCCTCAAGCGCCGGTCGCGTCCCCTGCCCCATCGCGATCTGCCAGGGATTGTTTTCGCCATAGGTGCCGCGCATCGTTACCAGCATGACCAGCGGAAACCGCCCATGCGCGGGCAACGACAGCATGTTGATGCAATTGCCCACGCCGCTGGATTGCACCAACAGCACACCCTTGCGCCCGCCCATATGCGCACCGGCCAGCAAAGCCACGCCTTCGTCCTCCCGCGTCAGGGGCACAGAGGTGACATCGGCATCTTCCAGCGACCGTGCAATAGGCACCTTGTGACCGCCATCAGGAACCCATGCGAAAAGATCGACGCCCTTGGATTTGAGACATTCATACATCTCGTGGGACCACTCCGGTCCCAGGCTGAGGTCACGGGTCATGATGGCTCTGCATCCTTGTGTTTGCGCGCACAGGGGGCGTGGCCGCACCGCGCGGTGGGTGCTGCCGATTTGCTCGGGTATTGATCATTATTATTAGAAAACAGGCACTTGTCTAAAAAGCTTTGCCAGAAACAGCATGGCTTTCCATTTCCAAGTATCGCCATCTTCTCAACCATATCCGGGTCTCGGAACCCTGTGCCTGAACGACTCGTCCTACAAAATACAGTTGTATAATCATCAAATCGGCGAAACAAGGAAAAACGGGACTGGCCAGTTTCCCCTTAGAGCTCAGAGCGTATCGGCATCCTGCAGGCGTTTGAGCCGTGCAACACCTGACTGGAAGATATGCTCGCGCACAAGCGCGGCGGCGCGTTCCGCATCCCGCGCCCGGATCGCATCGACAATGGCCCGATGTTCGCGCAATATCTGCGCCCATTGCCCGGTCTCGCCATAGGCGTTGCCCTTCATCAGCGCGAAGGAAATCCTGAGCGGCCCGATCGCTTCTTCGACAAAACGATTGCGACTGAACTGGGTCAAGGCGGCGTGAAATTCGCTGTTGAGGCGGACAAGCTCGGACTGGCTGGCAGAGGTCAGGGTTTCGGAGCGTGAAACGATGTCATCCAGCCTGTCGATGTCCTGATCAGACGCCTGCGCGCAGACCATGCGGACCGAGAAATCCTCGATCATGGTGCGAAAATCGTAAAGCTCGATGATCTGCCGGCGTGTCAGAACGGCGATGAAGGCGCCTTTCCAGGATTCCATCTTGATCAGACCCTGGGCTTCCAGGCTTTTCATCGCTTCGCGGATCGGGGTTCGGCTGATGCCCAGCGCCTTTTCCAGATCCTTTTCGCGCAGGCGATCACCCGGGCGCAAATCGCCTTTGAGGATAGACTGGCGCACATGATCACAGACGAGATCGCTGTATGAAGATCCCTTGTTCTTGCGTGGCTGCTTGTCGGGGGCCGTCGTCATCCATTGTCCTTCTGACGCATCAAAACCAGTGCATCCCTAGCAGCAATCTATACATTGGCTGTCAGCAGTTGACCAATATTCAATCGGAACAGGACATGGAAATTCAATTCTCGTTGACCGCATATGTGGCGAACCACATCCGGCGATTGATCGAATTGCAAAAACTTCGGCCGGGGGATCTGGTTCCGCTGGAAGAGATCGAAAAGACACTCTCGGTCAGTCGCACCCCGGCGCGGGAAGCCATTCGCCAGCTTGAGCTGGAACACCTTGTGTCCATCGAGCCTGGACGCGGCGCCTATGTCTCGCCGATTTCAAGGGCCGAGCTTGCCGATCTTTACGGGCTGCGCAAGTATATGGAGGTCAAGGCGGCCGGTCTCGCGGCAGGCAGTATCAGCGATTATGATCTGAGTATTCTGGCGGACAATGTTGGCGAATACGCAGATCTGGCAGGTGATCCGGAGCGGCTGACGCTGCTCGACCGGCAGTTTCACTACACGATTTTCGAGGCCTGCGGAAATCGCCATGTGGAGAAGACGCTGAAATCCCTGAGAATACGAATGGGCCTGCTGCGTCAGCCTGCGTATCACAACATGCAGCGGGTTGCCTGCACACTGGCCGAACACAAAGCGGTTCTGGCCGCGCTGCAGAACCGGGATGCGGCAGCGGCGGAACAGGCGATGTACCGTCACATTCAAAATGCCTGGGATGAACGCGACCTTCAGGAAGGGATGAACGCCTTTTCATAGCGTCTTCATAGCGCCGCACCGTTCCGAACAAGCCCAATCAGGTTCAAAACGCAAGCCATGTTGCTGCAAACGCGTGGAAACCTGCCTGCATGTTCCCGCAGATTGAGCATGTTCCTGCCCAGCCCGCGAATATCTGCGATGCGGCTTGATCCCTTGCTTGCCGCAACGCCATCAAGGACGTCGGCACAGCCTTTTTTCAAAGTGCCTATGACCACCACTCACACTCGCAGCGCGGAATAGACTGGAGATTTTGCGACATGAAACACGGAACACCTCACGGGCAGCACTCGGGCGGCAAGACCGTCAAGATAGAATGGAAATGGGGGACCAATTCCGTCGTCGATTTCAATCCGGCAACGGATAAGATCGATTTCGGCTGGTTCACCAAGACCCAGATCAACGTGACCGAACGCGGCGGCAATCTGATCATCGAAATTCCCTCCAACAAGCAAAGCTATACGTTGCGCGGCGCACGGTTGAGTAATCTGAATGCGAGCAACATCATCGCGCGCGACGGCTCGACCAAGTCTGCGATGGACCAGCTGGTTGGCGGCGGCAGGCCGACCACTCCGGTGGTGCCGACCACGCCTTCGCAGCCGACGACACCGACGCCTACAACACCGGGTGCCGGGCCGTCTCAGCCGGATCCAAAGCCCACAACCCCCACGACACCGACAACGCCTGCACCGAACCCGGGCACGCCCGCGCCGGTCGGCGGTGGCCGGGTGTTCTCGATGAACACAGGCGGGGCCGATATCACCGGCTTTGACGTCACCAAGGACAAGATCAACACCGGGCATCACTCGGTCCATTCCTTCATCATCGTCGATACGGCAGCGGGCGTCGGTTTCCGCAGCCCTTGGGGCGCAAAGAGCACCCAGTATCTGCGCGGTGTGCGGCTGGCAGACCTGTCGGTGAACAACTTCACCTCCATCGGCAACAACCACCTGCGCGAGGATGTCAGCGGTGCGCTGGCCTGGGAGAAGGGCATCAAGCGCGAGCCCAACACTGTCTATCTGCGCACCCATGAGGTGGGTCAGGTCGACAAGGTCAACTTCAACCCGGCCACCGACAAGGTAAGCTTTCTCTATGCCTCCTCGCGTGAGCTTTTCTCGCTGAAGGATGGCGCCGAGGGCGTCGAGATCACCAACGGGGCGACCAATCAGAAGCTGATCCTGAAGGGTGTGAAGAAGTCGCAGCTGAGTGCCAACAACTTCCGCTTCCACTTCTCGCAGGTGCGCGAGGATCATCTGGACCAGCAGATCGGCTTCACGGTCAGCAACGCCCAGATCGTCAACCGCAACGCGATCCCGACAGCAGGTGCCGGCGGCGGCGCTGCCGGGTCGCGCACGCCGGCGCAGCAATCGTCAGTGGCATCGCTGGTGGTCAAGTCCCAGGATATGCAGAAACGTGCAGATGCGGCGGCACGCACACCCGCAGATGCCTCTGCGCAAGGGCATCAGCACGCTATGGGCAATGCAAACAATGCAGGCGCGCCGAAGCATTCCTGGGAGACTTTCGTCTCAGATGCACCCGTGCATTATGATTACAACGGGCCATTGACCACGGCCGCACAGGACCTTGCCGGAATGGGCACCTCGGCAACTGGCAAGTCCACACGCCGGAAAGCCGGTTGGGACAACAGTGGCACCCTGGCCATGTAAACCTGCGGGTGCGCCAATGGCGCGCCCGTGAGCCAAAAGAAAACCCCCGCACCGGTGTGTGCGCCGGCGCGGGGGATCTGATCAACCGGCAGATCGGGCCTGACAGGCCTCAGATGGTTGTCCCTTTACGGCGAATGGCCGTGCCGAGCGTACCGAAGACCAGGCCGACGGCAACGGAAATCACTGTTTCCATTCCTTCCATCCCGGCCACGCTGAAGCCTGCAAATGCAAAGGCCTCTGCCAGACCAACGATCCCGCCAAGCCCGGCGCCAAGCGCAGGGTTGCGCGTCATGAGCCCCACTGCCAGCCCCAGGATACCGGGAAGGCTGAGGATATTGCCCATGATTGTTCCAAGAAACTCAAGCATCGCTTACCCTCTGTTCATAGCTCATTGTTTGCTCTGCAAATACGTCTCGATCGCGCCGGTCTCCGAGTTTGCCATGCTTTGCAGCAGCTTGGGCTCGTGGCCACCGTTCAGGATATGCACGATCTTTTTGTATTCATCCTTGTAGTTCGGCGGCAGGTCATGGGCGATGCCTTGGTGGCAATCGATACAGGTCTGGCCTTCATCGATGGCGCGCTGGTGGGCTTCGCCGGCACGCGTCTCCTGTTGCGTGAAGTCCATGTATTCAAACTCGTGGCAATTGCGGCATTCGCGGCTGTCCGTCGCTTTCATTTTCTTCCAGACGGATTTGGCCATGTGCAGACGGCGATCTTCATATTTCTCGGCCGTGTTGATGCTGCCGGTCAGCTCATAGTAGATATCCTTGACCGCCATCACCTTGGCTTTCATCTTGTGGTTCCATTCCTTGGGAACGTGGCAATCAGAGCAGATTGCGCGCACACCGGAGTGGTTGTTGTAGTGCGACGTCTGCCGATACTCGCCAAGGTTTGTTTCCATCGAGTGGCATGACACGCAGAACTCTTCTGTGTTCGACGCCTCCACCGCCCAGTGAAACCCGCCCCAGAACAAGATGCCTGCAATGAACCCCACGATGAGCGTAAAACCGACGCTCAGCACGGTAATGGGGCTCCAGAACCAATCCCAGAGGCGGCGCAGGCGGCCACGGGTGTCAGGTTGATCTGCCATTGTAGTCCTCCTTTTAGGGCGTCAGTTGCCGGACGATGAAACGAAGGTGTTACCGACCAGAGCGGGTGTATCGGCTTGTGGCACATGGCATTGGTTGCAGAAGTAGCGCGTGCCTGCGATGTGATCGAGCTCAACGCCGTCGCGATCCAGATAGTGGGTCATCGACAGGGTCGGCGCATCGCGTTCCCCGGCGTTGGTCCAGTCATGGCATGACAGGCATTGATTGACGCGGGTGTCGATCTGATAGTGCTCGACAGAATGCGGGATCAATGGCGGTTGCTGACGATAGTTCCGTGTCAGCCGACGTTCGATCGGCTTGTAGGTGTTTTCCAGAACCGATGGTGCATCAACATCGGTTCCGCGCAGCGAGTTCACATCCGCCGATTGTGCCAGAGCCAGTGTGGCGACGGACAATCCAAGCACACCTGAAATCAGAAGTGTTGTCGGTTTCATCTGTTTTCTCCTTTATCAGGCTCAGGCCCGAGCGACCTTGCATGCGCATTTCTTGAAGTCGGTTTCTTTCGAAATCGGGCAAGTGGCATCCAGGGTGAGCTTGTTGGTCAACTGCCCTTCATCAAACCACGGCATGAACACGACACCTTTGGGCATCTTGTTGCGTCCGCGTGTTTCAACCCGGCTGATCACCGTGCCGCGGCGGGTGGATATTTCGATCTCCTGTCCCCGCCGCACACCGCGCTCGCGCGCATCATCGGGGTGCATGTACACAACCGCCGACGGGAACGACCTGTGCAATTCGGGCACACGCCGTGTCATCGAGCCGGAGTGCCAGTGTTCAAGCACGCGGCCAGTGACCAGCCACAGATCGAACTCTGTATCGGGCTCTTCGGCGGCAGGTTCAAAGGGCGCGAAGATGATATTGGCGCGGCCATCGGGTTTGCCGTAGAATTCAACACCTGCCCCTTTCTTGACGTAAGGGTCATAGCCTTCGCGGAAGCGGTAGCGTGTTTCCTTGCCGTCAACGACCGGCCAGCGTTTGCCGCGCACCTGATGGTAGGTGTCGAAATCGTCCAGATCATGCGCCTTGCCGCGACCGAAATCGGCGTATTCCTCGAAGAGGCCTTTCTGTACGTAAAAGCCGAAGTCTTCGCTTTCCTGGTTGTTGAAACCTTCGGCCACTTCGCTGACCGGGTACTTGTCGACGGTGCCGTTGGCAAAGAGCACATCAAAGAGGTTCCTGCCCTTGTACTCGGGGTTCGCGTCAAGCAGGTCGGCGGGCCAGACCTCATCTGTTGTGAAGCGCTTGGAGAACTCCATGACCTGCCACAGATCGGACCGCGCTTCGCCCGGCGCGTCCACTTGCTGGCGCCAGAACTGGGTGCGCCTTTCGGCGTTGCCGTAGGCGCCTTCCTTTTCCACCCACATGGCGGTGGGCAGGATCAGGTCCGCGCTGAGGGCGGTGACGGTCGGATAGGGATCGGACACGGTGATGAAGTTGTCTGGGTTGCGATAACCTGGCAGCCCTTCTTCATTAATGTTCGGCGCGGCTTGCAGGTTGTTGGTGCACTGCACCCAGTGGCAGTTCAGCTTGCCATCCTTGAGCATGCGGTGCTGCAGAACCGCGTGGAAGCCGGGCTTGCCCGGAATAGTGCCTTTCGGCAGTCCCCATTTTTTCTCGCAGATATCCCGGTGCGCTTCTTTCGCCACAACCATATCGGCGGGCAGACGGTGGGCAAAGGTGCCGACCTCGCGTGCCGTACCGCAGGCAGAAGGCTGACCTGTCAGCGAGAAGGGCGAGTTGCCCGGCTCTGCGATTTTGCCAGTCAGAAGGTGCACGTTATAGAGCAGACCATTAACCCAGGATCCGCGGGTGTGCTGGTTGAAGCCCATGGTCCACAGGCTCATTACCTTGCGGTCGGGATCGGCATATTGCTGGGCGAGACGCTCCAGCTTGCTGGCCGGCACGCCGGACAGTTCAGCCACGCGGTCCAGCGTGTATTCGCCCACGGCAGCGGCATATTCGTCCATCGAGATCGGTGTCAG
>JBCCUH010000002.1:0-38173 GCA_039197405.1 Pseudomonadota bacterium | reverse complement strand
GGCTGCGCTGGCACGCCGGCTGCCTGCCCCGAGAAAGGCGCCGCCGGGCGACACGCTGATATCGCCGCAGGAAGCGCATCTGGATTTCGGCCCGCGCTGGCGGGTTTTGAAGGAAGCGGCGCTTGGGGCCGGGCAAGGGCTTGCGAAGTTGGAATTGCCTGCTGAAGCGGCAGATGATCCGGCGCAGGGTTATGGCTTGCATCCGGCCTTGATGGATCTGGCCACGGGCTGGGCGATGGAGCTGATCGACGGCTATGAAGCCAGGCATCTCTGGGTGCCGATCAGCTATGAAAACTTGCGTGTGTTCAGGGATCTGCCCGCGACAATCGTCTCTTGTGTCAGCCGCGCAGATGTGGCTGGAGATGGCGTCGTGCGGTTCGATCTGACGCTCAGCGCGCCGGGCGGGGAAGTTTGCGTTCAGGTCATCGGTTTCACCATCAAGCGGATGGATGACGCCGTTCTGGGCCGTGCGCCTGCGCCGCGTGCCAATGAGGTGGAGTTCGATCAGGACGGCACCGACGGCATTCAGCCGCTTTCGGCGGCGGAAGAGCGTTTGCGCCACAATATCAGCCAGGGCATCGGGCCTGATGAGGGCGCCGCCGCATTCCGCCGCGTGATGGCCCTGCCGGATGTGGCGCAGATCACCGTATCCTCGCTTGATCTGGCGGTGCTCAAGGCACAGGCGGAACTGGATGTGCAGGCACAATCGGATGGACCCGGTTTTGAGCGTCCGGATCTGGACAGCGCCTTTGCCGCGCCAGAGACCGAGATCGAGCGCACGCTGGCTGCCATGTGGCAGGATCTGCTGGGCGTGGCGGATGTCGGGATCGACGATAGCTTCTTTGATCTGGGGGGGCATTCGCTGATCGCCGTGCGGCTTTTCGCGCAGGTCAAGAAAGCCTATCGCATCGAGTTTCCGATCTCTGTCCTTTTTGAGGCGCCGACGATTCGCAAGATCGCGGCACTTGTCGAGGCGCAGATTGGCCCGCAGGACAGCGGCGAAAGCGCAGCACCCGCCGCCCATCCGCCAGAGCGGCGGTTCACCCATATCGTGCCGATGCATGAAGGTGCAGCAGGCCCCAGAACACCGTTCTTTCTGGTGGCGGGCATGTTCGGCAATGTGCTGAACCTGCGCCACCTTGCGCATCTTTTGGGCAGGGATCGTCCATTCTACGGGCTGCAGGCGCGCGGGCTTTATGGCGATCAGGATCCGCATGGAACGATCGATGAGGCGGCGCGTGACTACATTGCCGAGATGCGGCAGGTGCAGCCCGATGGCCCCTATCTGCTGGGCGGTTTTTCCGGTGGCGGCATCACCGCTTATGAGATCGCGCGACAATTGGAGGCGATGGGGGAAGAGGTGTCTTTGGTTGTGCTTCTGGACACGCCGCTGCCGGTGCGCAGGCCGCTGGCTTTGATCGACCGGCTGCATATTCAACTGGCCGAGCTGCGGGCGGGCGGCGTGCTGTATCCGGCACGCTGGCTGATGCGCCGGATCAAATGGGAAATCAGCAAACGCCGGGCCAAGCCCGAGACCGAAAGCGACACGCATCAGTTCCACAATGCCGAGATCGAAGCGGCCTTCCTGTCGGCGGTTGGGCACTACGTCGTGCATCCATGGCAGGGCAATCTGCATCTTTTCCGCCCACCACTGGTGGGGCATTGGACCGTATCAGGCGGCAGGCAGGTCAGTTCCGAACGGGCCTATGTTATGGATGACAACGACTGGCGCCAGCATGTGCCGAGTGTGCAGGTGACAGAAGTTCCCGGCGATCACGACAGTATGGTGCTGGAGCCAAATGTGCGGGTGCTGGCCGCGCGCATGCGCGCCGCGATCCGTGAAGCCGAGGCCGGTCATGTGCCCGCACCGGACAAGATGGCGGCGGAATAATCCATGCCGCGTATTCTGACGATCATATTGAATTACCGCACCGCTGAGATGACCCTTAGATCAGCCGAGGCCGCGCTGCGTGAAATGGCAAGGCTTGATGGTGAGGTGATCATCGTTGACAATGCATCGGGCGATGGATCCTTCGAGACGCTGACGCGCGAGGCGGAAACGCGGGGCTGGACCACAGACGCGAAAGTCAGGGTCATTCAATCCGGGCGCAATGGCGGGTTCGGGGCCGGTAACAATGTTGGTCTGCGGACAGGGCTGTCTGAGGGCTCTGCGCCCGAGTATTACTATGTGCTGAACTCCGATGCCTTTCCCGACCCCGGCAGCATCACCGCCCTGCTGGCGTATCTGGAAACGCATTCTGATGTGGGCTTTGCAGGCAGCTATATTCACGGACCCGAAGGCGATGCGCATCTGACAACTTTTCGCTTTCCTTCCATCGCATCGGAGCTGGAGGGTGCCGCGCGCTTTGGTCCCATATCGCGCCTGCTGAAAGACGCAGCGGTGCCGGTTCCGGTGCCGGAGAAAACGCAAAAGGTGGACTGGCTTGCCGGAGCCAGCCTGATGATGCGCCGCGCCGTGCTGGAAGAGATCGGCCTATTTGACGAGACGTTCTTTTTGTATTTCGAGGAAACGGACCTCTGCCGCCGCGCCGCGCTGGCCGGATGGCCCACAGTCTTTGTGCGTGAAAGCGAGGTCACCCATATCGGATCGGTTTCGACGGGAATGAAAACCTGGCGGCGCATGCCGGGTTACTGGTTTGCGTCCCGGCTGCATTATTTCACCAAGAACCACGGCTGGTTCTATGCGGTGCTGGCGACCAAGGCGCATGTTCTGGGCGGTCTTTTCTGGCGCCTGCGCCGGGTGCTGCAAGGCAAGCCGCCTGCTGATCCGGAGCGGTTCCTGCGCGATCTGATCGTGCACGATGCGCGCGCGCTTTTGTCTGCGCGGCGTGAGGTGCGCGAACCGGCATTGACCCCGCAAAAAGGAGAATTGGGATGACGCAGTTCAGCGCAGTCCTCGTTGGGAATGAAAGCCTGACTATCGCATGCGGCAAAGCGCTGATTGCGCGGGGGCATCAGATTACGGCGGTGATCACCCATGATGTGGGGGTCCGCGACTGGGCGCAGCACAGCGGGCTGGCATGCCGCGACTATGACCGGCCGCCCGAGGGGCATGCCGATTGGGTCTTGTCCGTGGCCAACCTGCGTATTTTGGGGCCTGAGATCCTGCAGCTTGGCAGCAAGGGCGCGGTGAATTTCCATGATGGACCGCTGCCGAAATACGCAGGTCTGAACGCGCCTGTCTGGGCGCGGCTGGCCGGCGAGGCACGCCATGGCATCACTTGGCATCTGATCGCAGAAGGTGTCGATACCGGTGCAATCATCGCCCAGGAAATGTTCGAGATCGGCCCGGAGGACACAGCGCTGACGCTGAACACCCGCTGTTTCGAAGCGGGTATTGTCAGCTTTGACCGGGTGATGGACGCGCTGGAAAATGGCGCGCAAGAGGCGCAGCCGCAGGATACCAGCGCGCGCAGTTATTTTGGCCGTGCGCACCGGCCCGAAGGTCACGGCGTGATCGACTCGTCCAAACAGGCGCATGAGATATTGCGGCTGGTGAAGGCGCTTGATCATGGGGATTACTGGAACCCGGTGTGCAAGCCTACGCTTTTGATCGATGGGCGCGCCTTCTACGTCAGCCAAGCCGAAGTGATCGCTCATGATGGACAGCGGCCTGTGCCGGGCACGGTTCTGGCCGCGCGGGAAGAAGATATCGAGGTGGCAGTGGCCGACGCTGTGCTGCGCGTCACGGGTGACTTCGGGGGTGTACCGGGTGGCGCAAACGCGCGAAGCTATACACCAGATCAGGAAGACGCGGACGCGATCAAACGCGCCATGCAGGCAGAGCCGGATTGGCGCGGGCGTTTGGCTGACATGGCGCCTGCCGGTTTGCCGCTGGCGCAGGGCAGGCCGAACGGGGTGTTCCGGGAGGGAGTGATTGAGACCGGCGCGCCAGATCAGTTGCCCGCAGCGCTGTACCTGTTGGCCGACCGATTTGCAGGCGGGCCTGCGGATGTGGCTTTGGCCCAATCGGCGGACAGCCCCCTGCTGGCAGATTGGCGTCCGCTGCGCAGTTTGGACGACTTGGGTGACGTGCAACTCTTGCCGCCGTTTCTAGCGGACCTGCCGCTGCGCGATCCTGCAATCGCGGCCGCGCAACCGGCTCTGGCCCTGTCAGGTGGCGGGCCGCTGCAGGGCAGCCTTGCAACGCTGGATGGCACAGCCCTGCATACGGATGAAGGGGCGGTGTCCCCTGCGGCGGCGCGGCTGTTGTCCATCCGTCTTGCGCATATCGCCGAATGCCTGCAGGACGGGCAGCCAGCGGATGAAATCAGCCTGCTTGGCGTCAAAGAACGCGCGCTTCTGGCGGGATGGAACGCAACTGAAACTGATGTGCCAGACACACTTTTGTCCCAGCAGATCGAGGCGCAGGCAGCAGCAAATCCCGACGCCGAGGCGGTTGTGGTGGGGCAGGATAGCCTGAGCTACCAGCAGCTGAACACCCGCGCCAATCAGGTGGCGCATGTGCTGCGGGACATGGGTGTCGGGCCGGATGTCCTGGTCGGCATTTACACGCCGCGCTCGCAGGAGATGATCATCGGCGTGCTGGCAATCCTCAAGGCCGGGGGCGCTTACGTGCCGCTTGATCCGGCTTATCCGGAGGCCCGCATCGCTGGGTATCTGGAGGACAGCGCGGTGCCGGTTATCCTGACCACATCTGCGGTGACGTCCGGCTTACCGGACCACGCTGCGAAAGTGCTGGAACTGGACCGCGCACCTCAGATTGATGCAGCATCCGCCGAGAACCCGCCTGTTTTGGCCAAATCCACCGATCTGGCCTATCTGATCTTCACCTCTGGTTCGACCGGGCGGCCCAAGGGCGTGATGATCGAGCATGGCAATCTGATGAACTTCTGTGCGGGCATGGATGCGCGGCTGGCGCATGATCCGGCGGGATGCTGGCTGGCGGTGACCTCGCTGAACTTCGACATTTCAGTGCTGGAGCTGCTCTACACGCTCTCGCGCGGGTTCAAGGTTGTTGTGACATCCGGCGAGGCGAGCCTGCTGATCTCTGACGGCCCGGTGATGCGCAATACAGGCGGGATGGATTTCTCGGTCTACTATTGGGGCAATGACGACGCGGCGGGCGAGAAGAAATACGAGCTTTTGTTGGAAGGTGCGAAATTTGCCGATGCGCATGGTTTTTGCGCCGTCTGGACGCCTGAGCGGCATTTTCATGCGTTTGGCGGGCCGTATCCGAACCCATCGGTCACAGGCGCAGCGGTGGCGGCGGCGACCAAGAACATCGGGGTGCGGGCCGGGTCCTGCGTCGGCCCGCTGCACCACCCGGCCCGGATTGCCGAGGAATGGGCGGTGATCGACAATCTGACCAATGGGCGCGCGGGGCTGGCGATTGCGTCTGGCTGGCAGCCGGATGATTTCGTGCTGCGCCCGGAAAACACGCCGCCGGACAACAAACCCGCAATGACCGAAACTATCGAAAGCCTGCGCAGGCTTTGGCGCGGCGAGCCGGTGCCTTTCCCGCGAAAGGACGGCACCATGCATGAGGTCATCACCCAGCCGCGCCCGGTGTCAAAGGAGGTGCCAATCTGGGTCACAACAGCGGGCAACCCGGATACCTGGCGCGAGGCGGGGCGTCTTGGCGCCAATGTGCTGACCCATTTGCTCGGGCAAAGCATGCAAGAGGTGCGCGGCAAGATCGAGATTTACCACGCGGCCCTGCGCGAGGCGGGCATTGATCCTGCAGAGCGGAGTGTCACGCTGATGCTGCATACGTTTCTTGCAGATACCCGCGATCAGGCACGCGAGATCGCACGCGAGCCGATGAAGGATTATCTGCGCTCGGCTGCGGGGCTGATCAAGCAATATGCCTGGGCGTTTCCTGCCTTCAAGAAGCCAGAGGGCGTGACCAATCCTTTCGAGCTGGACCTGGGATCACTGGAAGACGATGAGCTGGAAGGCATTCTGGATTTCGCGTTCCAGCGGTATTTTGATGACTCTGGTCTCTTTGGCACGGTCGAGGATGCTCTGGCCCGTGTGCAGGATGCGCAGGCCATTGGCGTGACCGAGATTGCCTGCCTGATCGACTATGGCATCGCGACGCCGACGGTGCTGGACGGTATGAAGCTTCTGGCAAAAGTGGTGGCCGGGGCCAACACCGAGCAAGAGCTGCGCGCCGATGACGTTACGATCGCGGCCCAACTGGTGCGCCATAACGCAACCCATCTGCAATGCACGCCGTCGATGGCGCGGATGATCACGCAGGATCCCGATGCGCGCGGCGCGATGCGGGGGCTCAAACACATCATGGTGGGGGGCGAGGCATTGCCGGGTGCGCTGGTTGCTGATCTGCGGGACGCGGCACCGGAGGCGCAAGTGCTCAACATGTATGGGCCGACGGAAACGACGATCTGGTCTTCGACCAATATCGCGGAAGCGGTGCCAGGAACCGTGGGACTGGGCCAGCCTGTCGCCAACACGCAGTTTCATGTGCTGGATGATGATCATGCGCCGGTTGCGATTGGCGAAGAGGGCGAGCTTTGCATCGGCGGCGCCGGGGTGGCACGCGGCTATTGGCAGCGCGCCGATCTGACAGCAGAGCGGTTTATCGACACCAGCATGGGACGGCTTTATCGCACAGGTGATCTGGTTCGCTGGACCGCGGAAGGCGAGCTGGAGTTCCTGGGCCGTGTGGATCATCAGATCAAGCTGCGCGGCTATCGGATCGAACTGGGAGAGATTGAAGCGGCACTGGAGGCGCAATCGGGCGTCCGGCAGGCGGTGGTCACCGCGCGCGAGGATACGCCCGGAGACATCCGGCTTGTCGGCTACGTCACCGGCGAGGTGGCGCCAGAGGTTTTGCGCCGCGCGCTGGGTGCATCCTTGCCGCCGCATATGGTGCCCGCGCATATCGAATGCGTGGACAGCTTTCCGTTGACCCCGAACAAGAAGGTGGACAGGGCGGCCCTGCCCGCGCCGAAAGCCGCACAAGCCCCTGCCTCGGTTGTCGCGACATTACCGGCGGGCGGATCATCTGCGACGCTTGAGGCGCAGATCGCGGATATCTGGCAGCGCATTCTTGGCGTCTCCGGGGTGAAGGGCAGCGACAACTTCTTTGATCTGGGCGGGCATTCCCTTTTGGCGGTGCAGGCCCACCGCGAAATGCGCGATGCGCTGGGCGCGGCATTGTCGATCACCGATATCTTCCGCTTCCCGGTACTTTCTGCGCTGGCCGCGCAGGTCGCATCGTTGGGCGGCGTTGCCGCCAATGCACCAAGCGAGCCGCCTCATGCCGCTGCCTCTGCCGGGTCCGACAGGGCCGCGATGCGCGCGGCGGCCATGTCCAAACGCCGCGCCATGCGCGCGGCACGCACGCGCAAATGACCGCCGTGGTTTCCAGTTTGCTGGCGGACGTGCACCGCCTGATGCCCGCCGGGGCAGAGGTCGCGGCGCGTGATCCGGCACTGCGGTATGATGTGACGCTTGCAGAGGCTGCCCTGATACAGAATGCCGTGGACAAGCGGCAGCGCGAATTCAGCGCCGGGCGCGATGCGGCGCGCGCTTGCCTGATGGCGCTGGGTGTCAGAGGTGCCGAAATCCGCGCATCGCAAAACCGCGCGCCGATCTGGCCGCAGGGAACCACCGGGTCCATCACCCATTGCGACGGGCTGTGTCTTGCGGCGGTTGCCAGGACGGACAAGATCGCTGCCCTGGGTCTGGACGCGGAACCCAATGCGCCGCTGCCACCTGACATGCTACCCATCGTTCTGCGCGAGGATGAAACAAAGGCCTTCGCAAACCGGGGCAGGCTGATCTTCAGCGCCAAGGAGGCGGTTTACAAATGCCTGTCGCCCTTTCTGGACCGGATACTGGAGTTTCACGATCTGCAGTTGCGTCTTGGTGCAGAGGGAGCGCTGACGGCGCGGCTGATGGCGTCATCCGGTCGCCTGAATGCGGGACATAAGATGCAGGTGCATTATGTTGAGCGGCCAGATCATATCATCACCGCATGCTGGATGAAGGCCGGGGAATTGCCATGCTGACACGGGTGCGAAACAAGCTGCGCCGCGCGCTTTGCGGACGCAAATTCCTGGGATCGGGGTTGCTGCTGCTGTTCCTGTCGGCCTGCGGACTGGTCCGGTGCACGCCGGATCCCTTGCCCAAAGCGCAGGTGGATGCGCTTTATGAGACGCCGCTCAGCGCGCCCGAAGGCGGCTTGCGCGTCTTTCATCTAGGCCATTCGCTGGTGAACCGGGACATGCCACATATGCTGGCCCAGTTGGCAGAGGCAGCAGGGCTGGATCACAGCTATGAAAGTCAGATCGGTTGGGGCACGCCGCTGAAATCCCATTGGGAGCCAAGTGAAGAGATTTTCGGCTTCGAGATGGAAAACGATCATCCCCGCTATCGCGATGTGATGCAGGCGCTGAACAGCGGCGACTATGACGTGTTTGTGCTGACCGAGATGGTCGAGATCCGCGATGCAATCGAGTATTTCGACAGCGCAGAGTACCTGCACAAATTCGCCAGCAAGGCGCGGCAGGGCCGGCCCGACGTGCGCGTCTACCTCTATGAAACCTGGCATTTCGTGAATGATCCCGAAGGATGGCGCGTGCGTCTGGAGAAGGACCGGGACCGCTATTGGGAGGAGAGGATCCTGCGGCGGGCGCTGGCCTATGAGGATCCGCCAAAGCCGATTTACATCATCCCCGCCGGACAGGTGTTCGCCGAGATTGCCCGCCGGATCGAAGCGGGCACCATGACGGGTCTGACGAGGGTTGAGGATCTTTTTGCCCGGACCGACGAGGGCGAGCTTGATCCGATTCACATGGGGCCGCTGGGCAATTATGTCGTCGCACTGACACACTTTGCGGTGATCTATCACCGCTCGCCCGTGGGCCTGCCGACGACGCTGGCGTTGCACGATGGCGCACGGGATGTGACGTTCGAGCCGGAACAGATTGAAATGATGCAGGAAATTATCTGGGATGTTGTTGCCGGTGACGCCTATACCGGGGTGACGCCACGTTAATCATGGAAACATTGAGAAGGGATTGTTTCTGAGAAACAGAGCCGAAAACATGGCAATTTTATGTGCAATTTGCTATGTTGGAAAAAGACGTTTCGGCTGCCACCGATTCCGTGGGGGACTTTGCTGGCAGAGATGCGCGCTTTGGCGTGCATGGTCAGCGAAGGCATGAGCACGCTCATGCGCGATGCGTCAATCCGGCAGCTGTGTGCAAGTGTATGTTGTGGCCCGTATGCCTTTGGGCCCCGCGCCCGATCGGGCAAGGAGAGTGATCAGTGGATCAGATCAGAACGATAGGCGAGTTCGTCGGCGTGATCAGACGCCGCTTTTTGCTGATGGCCTTCATTGTTGCCTGCGGCACCTTTGGCGCGATCTACTATGCGTTGCAGCAACCCAGCCTTTATGAAGCCCATGCCGCCCTGCAGATCGAAAGCGCCGCTGTAGAAGCCACGTCGCCGGGCACCGCCAATCTGGCCAACGGCGCCTCGCACCGCCTGACGCTGATCGAGCAACGGCTGATGGCGCGCGACAGTCTGGTCCGGGTGATCAACAAGCTTGAACTTTTCAGTGATGTCCCTCTGGTCCCTCTCAACGAAAAGATCGATGCGCTGCGCAATTCGGTCAAGATCATGCAGATCAAGGACGGAGCGCAGGCCTGGCAGCCCAATATCACACCATCAGGTTTGCTGATCTCTGTGACGTTCGGTGATCCCGAATTCGCTGCAAGAATCGCCAATGAGTTTCTGGGCTCGGTGCTGGAAGAAAACCGCAAGCGCCGCACGGAGCGGACCGAAGGCGCGCTGGCGTTCTTCAATAGCGAGGAAACACGGCTTGGCGCCGAAATCCTGAAGGTCGAAGAGCAGATCGCCGCCTTCAAACGCGCGAATGCCGATGCGCTGCCCTCTGGTCTGGCGGCGCAGCGCGATCAGCTCAATACGCTGCGCGAAACCGAGCTGGATCTGGATCGCGAAATTATCTCGACCGCCTCCAATTCGTCGCGTCAGCGGCAGTCCGTCGTGGATCAGCAGGTGGCGCGACTGGAAGAGCAGCGGCAACTGATCCGAACCCGCGTTAACCAGCTTGAAGCCATCATTGCAACCTCGCCGCAGGTCGAGCTGGAGCTCAATGCGCTGAACCGCAAGCTCAAGCAGTTTCAGGATCAGTACAGCGTGATCACCACAGGCCGCGCCGAGGCGGAGATGGGGCAGCTTCTGGCGGATCAGGATCAGACAGAGCGCTTTGTCGTTCTGGAAACTGCGCTGGTGCCGGAATATCCCGTGTCGCCCAGCCGCAAGAAAATCGCGATCATGGGCTTCATGGCCAGCGGATTTCTGGCCTGTCTGGTGGCGCTGGGGCTGGAGATGCTGAACCCGGCCATTCGCACATCCGCGCAACTGGAGCGCCAGCTGGGCCTGCAGCCGGTGGTGTCCATTCCTTACGTGACCAGCACCTGGGAGCAGCGCCGCCGCAGGCTGGCGTTCATCGGCGGGTTTGTTGCGGTGATCCTGTCGCTTCCGTTTGTGCTGAGACAGATTTCCGAAAAAGGCCTGAGCGGGTTTTTGAGCGGGCTTTTCAACCGGCAGGCGCCAGAAGCGTAGGCGCCCATAGCGGCAAATGTGGCAAGTCAGTAGCTATAGTGGCTGATGCTCAGCCCTTCGGCCTTGTTCAGGATGACGCCCAGAAGCGGTTTGTCCTCGCCGAAACGGCGCTTCAGCTCGCGCACCTCATTGGCCTTGGTCGTGCCGCCACCGACCACCAGCAGAACACCGTCGTAATGCTCGCGAAAGGCCATGACGTCATCATGGTACAGCGCAGGTGGCATGTCGTAGATCACCACATCGGGCTGCAGCTCTTGTTCCATCCGGGCGATTGCCGCGCTCGTGGTGGAAGAGCCTAGCAGTTCAGAGGCAAAAGGTTCGCGCGTGTCATTGAGACCGAAGGCCACATTCTGCCCGATCTTAAGCATGTTCTGCCCCATGCGTTTGAACTGGTTGGCGACGGGCACATTGCCGCGCAGAAAGTCACCCATGACGCCGGTGTCCTCTTCGCCCAGCAGCGGCGCGACCGAGGGGTTGCGTAAATCGAGATCCATCAGCACCGTGCGCGTGCGTTCCTGACGCGACAGGCTGATGGCCAGATTGGTCGAGATAAAGGTTTTGCCGCAGTCTTTGGTTGGCGATGTGATCACCACGCGGCGCCAGCCGTTTTCGGTGAGGGCCTGGACCAGCCGGGTCCGCAGCACATCAAAGGCCACATGCGCCGGATTGTGGCGGCTGGCGCTGATCACACGGTTGGATTCCAGATGCGCCTCGCGCACGGGTATGCTTTTGAGCCGTGCCCATGTGTCTGGTGCGGGATTTTCACTGGGTGTGCTGGGGATGGGTTTGACCAGACGCCTGCGCAATTCGGCTGCCTCGGTTTCAGACAAGCGCATGCCACCGCTGGAAAACCGGCGACGTCCGTCTCGGGCGATGTGTTCGGTCTTGCTCATCTGCTCTTTCATGCGTTCTTCCGCCTTTTGGCGGCATGTTTGGGCCTATCCATCCCCTAAAAATCGGGCGAAATAATGTCGCTGCAAGGGGCAAAAGTCAAAAACCCCTGCAATTTCGTGTGACACGGCGCGCGCGGGCCGAGATCAATAGCCCAGCAAATTCGCTTCGATGATACCTTTGCGCAGAAATTCTGCCCTGTCGCTTTCCGGTGTCCAGCCAAGCAAGGATTTGCTCTGCGTATTGTCGAACGGGCTGAAATGCGCGCGTGATTTCCAATCCATGAGCGAGGGGCGCAAGACCCCGTGACGGCGCAAGGCGTGCTTTTTAAGCACGTATTTGACCCCATCAGCCGCCCAGAAAATCGTGGGATAGCCGGATTTGACCTTGATCCTCGCGCCAAGTGCGTTGGCAATCTCGTCAAAATACGCGCGGGCCGTGAGCTGAATATCACCCACCAGATTGAAGGATTGGCCAACCGCCTCGGGCTTGTCCATCATGGCGATCAGCCCCGCGCTGACATCATCAATCAGAACAAACGGCAGTCTGTTGTTGCCTGCGCTCCAAAGACGCACCGCGCCCGCGCCGTGCCAGCGTCCGATGCCCCAATGCTGCAAAGGGCCGCCTTCGCCGATCACAATGCCGGGCCGGGCAATCACCAGGGGCAGTGCGCTGGCGTTATGCATCTCCATAAGCCGGCGTTCGCATTCCGCCTTGGAGCGCGCATAGAGATTGCGGTCTTCCAATGTGTCGCCGAAACCGCTGGCTTCAGTGATGGTGACATCGCTGCGGGACATGTCATAGGAGGCGATGGTACCAGTGTAGATCAGCCGGTCCACACCTGCGTCCATCGCTGCCTCGGCAATGGTGACAGCGACGCCCACATCGTTCTTGAGACACAGCTCCCAGGTTGTCTCCATCGCTTTGGCCAGATTGAAGACAACCTTGATCCCGCGCATCGCCTCGGTCAGAGCGGCTTTGTCATTGAGCGCAACGGGAACGGTTTCCACCTGATCCGGCAGATCGGGAAACGGCCCGAACCGCCCCCGGCTGACAACGCGGACGTCATGTCCTTGCGCGACAAGCGCGCGCGTCAGGTTGCGCCCGATAAAACCGGTGCCGCCGATGACCATGATATCGGGTTTCGGATCGCGGGTTCTGGCAGGGAAGGCTGTGGTCTCGCGCCCTTTGCCCGGCAGCCTGTCTGTCACCTGCTGCAGAGCATCCATGACCAGCACCGCGCTTTGTGCGTCGAAGCGGCAATCCATGGGGCGATCCGCGTTCAGCGCATCGTAAAAAGCGCCGACCGTGCCCAGAAAGCTGAGCCCATAGGCGGATTTGCGGTTAAGCGACAGGGTTTGACGCAGCGCGTTAACAGCACCTTCGCGCAGATGCGCCCCCGCTTGCGTGAGCTGGGTGACAAGCGGATTGACGATAAGGTCAGCGGCGTTTTCGCGCCGGATGGTCAGGGCGTCAGCGGCATAGTCATAGCGTGCAAGTCCCCCCGACCCGCGCAGCACAAGGCTGCGATCATCCAGCGTTTCCACGGTGCTGAGATTGATGGTCAGATCGACGCCGCCTGCTTCTGCCAGGATGCGCCAGCTTTGATGGCGTCTGGCCCCGCCGGGCAGTTGGACCGGATGGCTGAGATGCACGGAATGCACGGTGACTGCGCCGAAGAGATCCACGGCGAACGCAAAAAGATGCGGTGCCAGTTCCAGCAGCAGGTTTTTAGGCTCGCGCAGCATCCAGAGCCCGAAAGGCCCCGACCGCAGCGGCGCAAGCGGAAAGCACCAGTTGACCTCAGCCGCGCTGATGCGCCCGATCTTGCCAGCGTCGCGCGCGGCCTTCAGCCGCTCATAGCCGGGCAGGCCGAGAAAGTTGTGACCTGCCGCAAAGCACGTATTGGTCTCGCGCGCGGTTTTGGCCATGGCGCGCATGTCCTGCGCCGAGGTGGCCACCGGCTTTTCCACCAAAACAGCAACGCCCGCCCGCATCGCCTTGTCCGCCAGCGGCGCATGCAGCTGAGGCGGTGTCAGAATGTGAACCGCATCCACCTTACCCGAGGCCAGAAGATCATCCACATCGGTGAAGACCTCAGCGCCATAGCCCGCCGCAAGATCGCGCGCGGCGCCTTCCGAGACGTCACAGACCGCAGCCAGATGCACGCCCGGCGTCGCCTGGATCGCATCCGCATGCCAGGTGGCGATGTAGCCTGCGCCGATGATGCCTGCACGTTTTTCGGAATTCATGGGACGGGACTCGCTATTTGTATTCGATGATGCGCATGTCAGCTTTGCGCCATTTGCGCCAGTGATACCGGATCATCCCCAGCGCATTGGGGATTTTCGACAGGGTGACCAGACCGGCCATTTTGGTCTGATGCTGCGGCGGGGCGCTTGCGGATTTCAGCATCTCGCGGGTGCGCCAGAAGGAGGCCCCGTAAACCGCCAGCGCCAGCACGGTCAAGGGCCTCCAGATCAGCAGACCAAGCAGGGTCAGCGCCGGCAGAACCTCTGCGTAAAGAATGACCCGGCGTCGTTCGGGGCGGAAGTAACCGGGATGCAGATCGGCCACCTGCGCAAAGCCGTGTCCGGTGCGCACCGCCCGTTGCCACCATTCAGAAAACCGTGTCATCGCCGCGTCATGCAGCGTCATGTTTTCCGGCAATCGCAGCAGGTGCCATCCTGATTTCAAAAGCCTCTGGCAAAGCTCATCATCTTCGGCGGCAATGACCCTTGGGTCAAAACCACCCGTCGCATCAAAGGCGCTGCGGCGCACCATCATATCGCCGCCACAGGCCTGAATGGGACCTGCCGGTCGGTGCCATTCCCATTCGCACAGCGCATTGTAGGCAGTGGAGGCAGGCGCAATTTCGCGCCGCCAGCCTGTGACCAGCCCCATTCCGTCATCTGCGCGAAGCACCTTTTCGGCGCGCGCAATCCAGTCGTCCTCAACGCCGCAATCACCATCGATAAACTGAATGATATCAACTGTTTCCGGCAAGGCCTCTGCACCTGCATTGCGCGCGCGGGCAGCGGTAAAGGGCAGGGATGTGTCCAGCTCGACCACATGCGCGCCGATGCCTTTGGCAAAACCCACGCTGTCATCGCGCGAGCCACTGTCCACATAGACCAGATGCTCTACCTGCGGCGCAAGGCTGGTCAGGCAGCGTTTCAGGCGGTCGCCTTCATTGCGGCCGATCACGACGGCACCGACAGTCATGGCACGTCCCTGACCGGCATTTGCGCGTCCGCCTTCGAATAGGCGGTGAGCAACCGCGCGAGCCAGTCCGCCTCTGTCTCGATATTGAACGCGCGGCTGACATAACGGCGCCCGGCAACGCCCATCTCCTGCGCCATTTCCGGTGTGTCCAGAAGCGCCTCGATGGCCCGGCTCAGCGATGCTGTATCGCCAGGGAAAACAAGGCGCCCATGTATCCCGTCGGTGACCAGTTCGGGAATGCCCGCAATCTGCGATGTGATCACTGGAACCGACGCGGCCATGGCTTCCATCAGCACCACGGGGACGCCTTCTGCAAAGCTGGGCAGCACGAAAATATCCGCCTCCGCCAAAGCCTCGGCAACTTCCGATTGGCTCTTGTAGCCTGCGAATGTCACCGGGGTTGTCAGGGTCATCTGCTCTGCACGGGCTTGCAATGCTGCGCGCTCGGGCCCATCGCCAATGAGCGTCAGCGCTGTATCGGGGTGGGTTTTCTGTACCTCGCGCAGCGCCTCCAAAAGCACCGGCACGCCTTTGACCGCCGCCAGCCGCCCGACAAACAATAGCCGTTTGCCGCGGGTGCCGCGCGCGCTGTCGTAACGCGCCGGGTCAATGCCGCAATGCACGATGTGCAGTTTGGACCAATGGCGCACATCAGAGAAATTCATCGCCTGTGCGCGGCAGAAACTGCTGATGCAGGCCACGAAACGCGCCTCGGCAATCTTGGCATCAAGTCGCCAGCGGTGCGGTTCGAAAAAGATGTCGGGGCCATGCAGGGTAAAGCTGAAGGGAATTCCGGACAAGCGGCTGGCCAGCATCGCGACCGTGCAGCTGGCTGTGGCGATGTGGTTGTGCAGATGGGTGATGCCGCGCTGTTGCATGTGCCGGGCCAGCACCGCAGCCTCAGCAAAATAGATCAACTGATAAAGCGCGGCTTTCGCGCCCGGCGCGCGGGTCGTCCAGGCCAGTTTCAGCGCACGCACATAGCGCCGTGGCGAAGCGGTCAGAAGCGACAGATGCGCAGCGGCCAGACGCAAGGGATGCCGCGCTGCCTCCAGCACATGAAAGGTATTTGCAGCCTCGGAGTGTTGTTCCGGACCGACATGATGGCTGGGGTCAGTGCGCCGGATCGAACAGGTCTCAACAGTCATGCCAAGGCGCCGCAGCGCGGCAACCTCGCGCTGAATGAAGGTATCGGTGGCGCGGGGGTATTCGCCGGTCAGATAGGCGATTGTGCCGGTGGGGGTGGGGCGATCAGCCATGTTTCAACGCCTCCCGCATCGCGCTTTCAAATTGCATGTTGGGCAGATCGGGAAAGCTGGCAGACAGCAGGCTGCTGTCAAAGCCAACCGGTTTGATCCGCGCGTGCAGCACCGGGCGGCGCAGAAGCCCGGGCCGCGATTTCCAAAAGCCAAGGGCGCCGCTGATCCGGTCCATAGCCTGCCATGGAAAGGGAATGATGATCCGCGGCCAGCCAGATTTTTCGAAGGCGTCGAGAAACCTGATGCGGTCTGGCAGATCCGCGTCCACGACATTGACCGCACCGCTAATTTTCCGCGTCGCGGCCTGCAGGGCGGCAGCTGCGGCGCGGGTCACATGGCAGAGCGGTATCTGTCCGTTCGGGGCCAGCCGAATGAGGGCAGGTCCGATGCGGGTCCCCAGATGCGCATTCCAGACGCGGCCGGGGCCAAAAAGCGCGCCTACGCGCAGCACGGACGCAGAAGGGCAAAAGCTGGCAACCAGATGTTCCTGATCCAGCTTGGCCGCCACATAGCCATCCCGGGTCTCGGGCTTGGTTTCGGCGCGGGTGGCTTCGGTGACGAATTCTCCTTCGCCAACAGCCAGATAGTCATAGATCGCGATAGAGCTGACATGCACCAGATGCAGGTCCAGCTTTTCGGCGACCTTGCATATGGTACGCGTTGCGGGAAGCGTCGAGCGGGCGTGCACCGCCAGATCGCTGCTCATCTCGCCAGCGGCATGGATGATCGCATCGGCCCCGGCGATCTGCTGCATCAATTCGCCTCGGTCGACTTTGGCAAGGTTCATCGGCAGATGCTTGCACCCTAGGTCTGTATCCGGCGCCTTGCGCGAGATCGCGGTCAGCCGGTGCCCTGCAGCAAGGCCCTGGCGCACGATCTGGCGGCCCAGAAACCCCGTTGCACCAGTGACAACGATATGGGTCACGTCGCCCATGGCATCGGCTCCATCGCATCGCATCGCGTGGTCATATCCTGAGCACCTGCGCTGTCCCCGGCGTTCTGAATGGCCAGCGTGACCTCGTTGAGGTGCAAGGCAAAATCTCCGGCAAGGCGCGGGCTGTGCCCTGCTGCGATGGCATCGATCATCTCCATCGGACCCAGCGCAAAGTTCATCTCTGCCGCGCCCCAGCGTTTCACCTTGGGATGGGTTGTTCCCGGCAGTTTCAACCGTCTGCCGAGGGGATGCTCCATCAGGCGGCGGCGCAGGGTGACGCGTTTGTGAAAACGTACCGGGGCGCTGTTGGCCCAGGCCTGTTTGACTTGCAGCACGCCAGCCTCGCCGATCAGTCTGATGCGATGATCATGCGGCGCGGCGATCGAACAGGTAAGCCGCACGGGCGGCCCCTGCTGGAAAAAGAGCGTCGCAACCGAGAAATCAGCCGTCCCTTTGGCGCCGGGTTTGCTAGGGATCGTTTCGGTTGAGGCCGCCACAACGCGGCGCACAGGTCCGAACATCGCAATCAGCCAGCTGAGGTAATAGCCTGCATGCTCCAGCGTGCAACCAACGTGAAACTCGTCCGCATAGGGCCAGGGTGCACCGCTTTCGCTGACCCAGTCTTTGTAGGGTGCTTGCGGGATGAACCCGTCATCAAGCTCTGCGTAGATCAGGCGGATATCGCCTGCGGTGCCCTGCCGAACCGCCCGTGCGAGCGTTTGCGCCGCCTCGCCCAGAACCGAACAGGGCGCGGATGCCAGATGCAGGCCGGCGCTTGCGGCCTGCTGCATCAGCGCGGTGGCATCTGTCATGTCCATGGCCAGCGGTTTTTCGGAATAGACGTGGTGACCGGCTTGCAGCGCGGCGCGGGTGACTTCGGCGTGGCTGTGAGGATTGGTCAGATTCAGGATCAGGGACCCCGACGGCAGGGCGCGCAGCATCCCGTCCAGATCACCATAAGGATCAAGCGACCAGTGGCGGGCGAACGCTGCCAGACGCGCTGCGTCGCGATCATGCGCCGCAATGGGCCGCGCACCCTGAAAACTGGCGAAAGACCGCATGTAAAGGTCCGCCACAAATCCGCATCCAATGATCGCGATCTGCGTCATGTCGCCCGTTCGTCTTTGCAATTCATTGGGTGTCCAAGTACCACTCACACCACGCATATCACCAGTTAAACATGGCCAGAGTAGGGCCAATTCCCAATTTTCGTGCCGGGGCGGTGACAATTCTGGCGCAATTGTCGATTAGCTGGCAGGGAACGCCAAGGGAGAGCGGACATGCAGCTGACGGGTCGCAACTTTTCGGTGAAGATCAATTGCGCGACGCGCGCAGCGCTTTTGGATGCGGTGCGCGCCCGCTTTGCGCAAAAGGCTGGGTTCGCGCTGGCGACGATCAACCTTGATCACGTCACCAAGCTGGAGCGCGACGCGGACTTTCGCCAGGCCTATGCGGCGCATGATCTGGTGGTCGCTGATGGCAATCCCATTGTCTGGGTTGCCCGGTTGGCGCGGCGGAGGCTTGAACTGGTGCCGGGCAGCGAACTGGTCGAGCCTTTGACCGCACTGGCGGCAGAGACCGGAACGCCGGTTGCGCTGATCGGAAGCTCTGACGAGGCGCTGGCAGGGGCCGCCCTTGCGCTGCAGCGCCATGCGCCGGGTATCGATATCGTGATGAAACACGCGCCCGCTTTCGGTTTTAACCCGGAAGGCGAGGCTGCACAGGCCATCTTGGCGGACATCGATGCCTGTGGCGCGGGGCTGGTCTTTCTGGCGCTTGGCGCCCCCAAACAGGAACGGTTCGCCGCATTGGGCCGCCGTCTTGCGCCACAGGCTGGCTTTGCGTCCGTGGGCGCAGGGCTTGATTTTCTTTCGGGCCATCAGACCCGCGCGCCCAAATGGGTGCAAGCCATCGCGATGGAGTGGCTCTGGCGGATGCTGGGCAATCCGCGCCGTTTGGTCAAACGCTACACGCTTTGCGCGCTGGCGATACCGGGGCTGGCCTGGCGGGCGCTGGGCCAGCGCTTCAGATCGGTGTGATCACGCGCGCTTTGGCTGGCTTTCTCATTGTGAGCAGTGATTTAACCCGGCGCTTGAGCACGCTGCCCTGAAGGATTTCGCGATCCATCTCGAAAGTGGTTCCGGTCAGCGAACGGTCATGCCACAGCGCCAGGGCCGCGCCCCAACCGGCAGAGGTTTCAGGATCAAGCCCATCGGCGATGCCCATGCGCGTGGCCAGCATACCGGGCATCCAGTCACCGACAATGATATCGGGAAAGCGATCCGCGATGTCGGCGATCAGCGCACGGGTGTAAATCCGGGCGGCCCCTTTGGAAACGGAATACTCCGCGCTCATGGGTAGCGGGCTTATGTCGGCGAAGGTGGCGACATTGACGATGCGGCCGATACCATCTTGGGCCATGTGATTCAGCACGGCACGGCTGGCGGTGACGACACCACCCAGATTGACGCGCAGGGTCGCTTCGAACTGCTGGGCAGAGCAGGCGAGCAGATCCCGCTTTGGATAGACCGCCGCGTTGTTGATCAGGATGCGCGGCGTGCCCAGCCGTGATGCCACACCATTGATCGCGCGCTGCACCTCGTCCGGTTTTGAGATATCGCACAGCATTGGCATAATTGGCAGATCGCCTGCAGTTTCCTGCAGGTCCTGCAGATTGCGCCCCAACGCGGCGGTAGGCACACCGGCCTGTGCCAGCTTGCGTGCCAGCGCGCGGCCAAGCCCGCCGCCTGCACCGGTGACAATGGCGGGACCCTTGGCGATTGTCTGAGACGGGGTCATCATCTGCGCATCTCCTTGATCAAAATCTCGCCGACCCGAAGCGCGTTTGCCGCGATGGTGAGCGACGGGTTCACGCCGAAGGAAGACGGCATGAAACTACTGTCCACGACCCACAGATTGGTCAGCTCATGAGCGCGACAATCAGGGCGCAGCACGCTTTTCGCCGGATCAAGACCCATGCGGGCCGTGCCGCAGGGATGACCGAAGTTCAACTCTGGCGCCATGGACAGAAACATCTTGCGATGGCGCGGCAATGCTTTGCGCAGGGCTTTGCGAAAAGCGCGGCGGCGCACTATCAGCTCGTCCTTGATCCTGTACTCTACGGTCAGCGCGCCGGGACGTTGCGCATCATAAAGCACGCGGTTTTCGGGATAGCCAATGTCCTCCAGCAGGCCGACGAAGATTTTCGCCTGCCCCATGAACCGTTCGGCCAGAGCTGCGGGAATACGCGCCAGATCATGCGCGCCGGGGATGTGGCGCAGCCGGGACCGGCCCAGCATCAGCCGTAGGTAATGCAGGATCTCGCCATAGCCTGCATCGACGCCAAGGCTTTGCACCGTGCCGAACCGCTGGTTGTCCATGTGATACAGATCGCGGAGGGAGATCGCCTTGCTGGGCGCCGGGTCGATCTGTCTGGTGCGCGGCCAGAGGGCGAACATCTCATTGAGGTGAAACATCAGATTACGTCCGACAAGCCCGCTTGCATTGGCGATGCCTGAAGGCGCAGTTTCGGACGCGCTGGCCAGCATCAGATGGGCCGAGCCCAACGCGCCGCCCGCAAGGATCACGCGGTTTGCCTTGACGTGCCGCAACGCACCGCCGCGCGCCACGGTAAGGCCGGTAATCCTGCGGCCATCGCTATGCAGCCGCGTGACGTCGCACATGTCGATCAATGCGGCATGGCCGGTTGCCAGCGCCGGTTCCACCCCCGCAGAGCGCCCGTCCATCTTGCAGGCGCGGGGGCATTTGCGTCCAAGACAGTCTGCGCAACCCGGCAGGTATTTCAGCGCGGCGTGCAGCCGGTAGGGATTCAAGCCCGAGGCCCGAAGTTCCGCGATCAGCGCGGCGTCTGTGGCAGCAAGGGGCGGCGGGCTGCGCAGCGTTTCCACCTCGTCCGACAGGGGGTCTGGCTCACCGCACACCGCAAACATCTCTTCCGCTTTGGCGTAAGCGTCTCGCATCGCGGCGTAGCTGATCGGCCAGTCAGCGCTGAGATCATGCGGCTCTGGTCGCTCCAGTGTGGCTGCGTAGAAAGCTGAGCTACCGCCGACACCTGCGCCGATGGGGGCAAAGAAATCCTGCGTGACCCCGCCGATGGTTGCGCGCATCGGTTCCGGCCAGAACCCGCGTGCCAGCCTGGCTTCGGGCAGGAACACCTCTGAATGGATCGCCTGCTGCTCCGCGCGATACCCCGCCGGGCCTTTTTCGACAAAAAGCACCCTGAGGCCGGCTTCCGCCAGCACCCGGCCAATGGTGCCGCCACCCATGCCGGTGCCGATGACGATGAAATCCCAGGGCTGATCCAGCAGATCGCTCATGGGCTGGTCCAGAATGGTTCAAAAAGCGATCTGATGCGGCGCGCGGCGCTGTTGGTCAGGTGGTTGTTGTCGAAATACTGGCCAACGCCGTCATGCACGGCGCTGCATGTTCCGCCCGAGCAAAGGAAGGGGGCAGGGTCCAGCAAGAGGGTGCCCGTGCTGGCAAGCGCGCCCCAAAGCCCGGCAAGCGGCGCATCGCGAGCCTCCACCTCTTGCTGCGAGATCTGCATAAGGCCCGGCGCGTCGTTCCAGTCTGCGCGCGCGCCATTGTTCAACACGCGAGAGATCTGCCGCGCGTCATAGCCTGCAATCTCTGGAATGGAGCGCAGGACAGCAACCGAACTGCCGGAGCTCTGCAAACGCTTAATCGTGCGCATCAGCCCAGTGGCAAACTGCTCAGCCTGCGATCCGGTCGTGCCCGAAACGCTGAGGTTGATCTTGTTCTGCGTGTCGATGCCGGTGCCACCACCGCCCGCATAATAGCCCCAGCGGCCCACAAGCAGAACCTTGGCGAATGCACCTTGGGTCAGCGCGGTTTCGATCTGGTTGTTGGCCTCTGTACAGGCCGCGTTCTGCGCAGGGGTTGCGGCGGTTTCGGATTTGCTCAACCCAAAGACCGGCGCGCAGCCCGCGCGCCAGATCAAAAGCGCCGGTGTATCGGTTTCAAACGCAAGCTGTTCCAGCCCTTCTTTCAGGGCGCGCACATGGCTGTCACCCCAGACAAGAATGCGCGGTGCGCCTTCGGGACCAATGGGGCAGGTCTCGATCCCGGCGAAAGGGCCATCTGAGGGGACGGTGCAGCGCGACCAATCCTGCAGAAAATCCGCAGTGGCTTCGATATGGGTGCGGTGCGCGTCGCCGAAACGGTCGATCATCCCGTTCTTGATGAAGATGAAGCCGCCGATCCCGACAAGCAGGGCGCTTGCCAGAATGCCGCCCCCGAAAACTGCGGGCAGCGAGAGCGTCGCGCGCCGGACCGGGCGTTCCACCAGCAGCCAGCTTAGGAATGCCAAGGCGAAGGAAAGCACGATCAACAGTGCACTCGCCAGCGCGGACATCTTCCCGAACCAGTAGCCATAGAGCGTGACCACCGGCCAATGCCAGAGATAAAGCGAATAGGAAATCAACCCGATGCCAACCGGGATTGGGTGTCGCAGCAGTCGCGTGACCGGGCTGTTGGAAAGGCCCGAGGCGATCAACACCACCGCGCCCGCGACGGGCAAAAGCGCCCACAGACCCGGAAAGCCGGTCCCCGATGGGATGATGATAATCCCCGCCAGCGTAAGCGCCAGCCCGAGCCAGCCAAGCGCGGGAGGGGCGCAGAAGGTGAACTGGTGCCGCTGTGCTTCAATGGCGAGCAGAACGCCGGCCAACAATTCCCAGGCCCTAAAGGGAAAGAGGTAGAAAGCAGCCGGTTGTGATCTGGGCAGGATCCAGAGGCTTGCTGCAAATGAGAGCGCAAAGCAGACCCAAAGAAACGCGCGCAACATGCCAAGGCGTTTCGCTAGCAGCAGGATGACGAGCGGCAGGATGATGTAGAACTGTTCCTCGACGGCGAGTGACCATGTGTGCAGCAGGATCTTGTCTTCTGCGCCCGTGTCGAAATACCCCGCTTCGCGGTAGAAATGCACATTGGAGAGATACACGGTGGCGGCGATGAGCGACTTGCCGAACTCCCGAAACTCGAAGGGCAGCAGGATCACATAGCTTGCTGCGGCGACCGCAAGGGCCATGGTGGCAAATGCGGGGGCCAGACGTTTGATGCGCCGGGCAAAGAACCGGGCAAGGCGGATACGGCCCGTGTCCTCGGCTTCGCGCCACAAAAGGCCACCGATCAGAAAACCGGAGATGACAAAAAAAATGTCAACGCCGACAAATCCGCCACCGAGGCCGGGCACTCCGAAGTGATAGAGCACGACGCTAAGCACAGCGATGGCGCGCAGCCCGTCAATGTCCGGGCGATACGAGGGGGCGTGTCGGGACGTCATGACAGCTTTCTAGCAGGGGTTTGCAGCCTTTTTGCAAGGGTTTATGGCGATTTGATGGAAGGGCTTGCGCTTTGCCGGGCGCAGCGTAGCTTTATCGCGTCAGATTGAGGGTGACTTGCGTTGAACGAAGCGGATCTGAATGTGTCAGCAACCGAACCGGATTGGAGTCGCGAGGCGGTGCGCCGCTTCTGGGATCCGGGTCAAAAGCTCATGCGATCCATTCGCAAGTATCAGGCGGCGCGTGCGCGAGGCGGGCTTTTCGGCAGGCTGACGGCCAAGCGCTGGGCCCTCAGCCATCTTGTCTGGTCCATCGTGACCCAATGCGAAATTCATCTCAACACCGAGATAGCGGGTGGTCTGCGGTTGACGCATCCAACGGGGATCATCATTCACCCGGATGCCAGAATCGGTCCCAATTGCATGATCTTTCACCAAGTGACATTGGCCGGTGCGGTGAAGCTTGGCGGCCATGTGGATATCGGTGCAGGTGCCAAATTGCTGGGGCCGCTCACGGTTGGCGATCATGCGCGGATCGGCGCGAATGCGGTGGTGACGGAAGATGTGGCAGAAGGCGTGACCGTCGCGGGGATCCCGGCCAAGGTGATCTGAAGAAGTTGGCTGAGGTGGGCGAATTTTAGCATAAAATTCGTCCTGGGGGCACTGCCCCCGTCCATCTGCGATGGACTCCCCCGCGGTATTTATGGACCGAAGAAGCGTGGTTTGGTTGAACGCTTTGTAACCCAATCGTAGGTTTGGGCGATCTGATCGGCTTTGCGCGCCCAAGTGAAGTGGTTTTGCACATGAACCTGTGCGTTTTGGCCCAGCTTGGCGAGGCTGCCGCGATCGTCCGCCAGGCGGGTGAGCTCTTGTCTGAAAGCCGCGATGATCTCGGCGCGCGTGCCCAGCGGCAGCTTGAGGCCCACGTTTTCACAGACCAGTTCACCGGGGCCTGCATAATCCACGATAAGGGGCGGCACGCCAAGCGCCATAGCCTCCAGCACGACGCCGCCGCCGAATTCCCGGATCGAGGGGAAGGCCATCAGGTGGCATGTTTTCAGGATGGTTTGCACCTCTGCGTGATCCGTCCAGCCATGCCAGGTGACGCCGGGAGTGTTCATGCTCTTGAGCGGTTCAAACAGTGGGCCGTCGCCGATCATCTCCAGCGTCATATGGCCCGCGTCCAGCAGTGGTTTTGCCGCTTCGATCAGCATGTCAGGGCCTTTGTAGGGCACCATGCGCCCGACAAAGCAAGCGCGGAGCGGGCCGTGTTCCGGCGGGGCGGCGGCGCCGGAAAAACGGGCAGGGTCAATCCCATTCTCGGGCAGGTAGATGACCTTGCCCTGATGCGCATCCGGGATTTCGCTGGCCGTGTACCGGGAGCCTGCAAGAAGGGCTGATGCGTGTTTCAGCGTCGCGCCCCTGCCGGGAAGTGCTTTATAGACGCCGCGCAGATAGGACAGCCATTCGCGTTCGCGTCGCCGTTCTGCATCGAAGCTTTTGGGCCAGGGCACGCCGCCATTGAGCGGCCCCAGAACAAAAGGCACGCCCGCTTTTGCGATCTTTCCGGCGATGGGGCTGGAGAGTGTCGGGCTGAGCGGGGTGATCCGGTGGACAATGTCAAACGCGCCACCCCTGATCGCCGCACCGAAATGCGTCCAGACCAGCCGTTCAAAATAGGGATAGCTGAGCGCATTCATCAGCTGCACCATCGTCCAGCCCTTGCCTTGCCCCATGCGCAGCTTTTCCCCCAAGGCCCACATGGGGCGCGCGAAAGCTTCGGAATCGATGGCGGTGAAATCCTCGCCTTCGATCAGGCCTGCGCGCAGAAACGCCTCGCGATTGCGGATCTGGGTGACGATATGCACGTCGGCCACGTCGCGCAAAGCTGCGGCAAGGGACCAGCCGACCAGTGGGACGCTGACCCATTCGGGATTGGCTGCCTCTGCAATGGCAAGAACGCGATAGCGGGACATCTTCAGCTGATCACCGTGCGCCAGTGAAACGGCTCCATCCCCGGCGTGCGCGCGATCCGTTCGGCGCGCAAGGCCTCGGCATAGCCCAGAAGTGCGCCGGAAAAGAGCCAGGTCAGCGGTGTCAGCGTTGCATTCGGGATCATGTCCAGCACGTTGATCGCGAGCAGTAGCGAAATGGCCCCGGCATATGGCGTCACCTCTGCGCCAAAGCTGGTCTTGGCCTCGCGCCAGATCAGGAAGATCGGCAGGGTCAGCAGGCAGAACTCGGCCAGAAAACCGATCCAGCCGTAGACGCCGATGACGATGATCCAGCGTCCGTCGGTCACTGTCAGAATGATCCCGCTGATCGGGTCGAGAATGTGGTTGCGCCCCCAACTGCCCCAGCCGAAAAGCGGTTTCAGCATGGCGCGTTCGCGCAGGATATCCTCGTTGTCAAAGCGGAACTTGAGCGAGGCGGACCGTTCCGGATCTATGTTCGCAGCCTGCTCCAGCATCCATTGCACTGGCACCAGATCAAGCCCTTTGAGCAGCGGGTATCCAACGGCAAGCACCGCAACCAGCCCGGCGATACGGATCTGCGCGCGGTGGCTGAGAAACAGCACCAGCGGTACCAGAAAGATAGCGAAGAGCAGCGAGCCCAGGGATTTGCACAAAATCAGCACCACAGCCATGTAGGCGCCCGCGCAATAGGCCTGCAGCTTGGTCTTGCCGCTTTCCGACTTGGCGATGGCCAGCGCGGAGATCAGCACCATCATCGCGAAAAGCGCAACCCACAGGCCGTGGTAGAGAAACACCAAAGGCCGGAAGCCGCCGTTACGCACCATCTGATTGAACACATGCTGGAAAAACCCGTAGATCTGGGTGTTGAGCTGCGGGCTCATCCGGACTTCGTAGAGCATCAGGATCGAGTAAACGAGGCCGCTGATCAGGAAGATCTTGAGGATCTCGCGCTGGCTTTCCGCGGAGACCAGAAACTGCCGCGCCAGCAGAAATGGGATGACTTTGATGAACTGCAATGCGCAAAGCGCCAGCATGTCGGCAGCGCCCAGGCCCCTGATGCCGACCTGTCCGAAAAAGACCGGCTCGCCATTGGTCATGACGGTGAAGGCCGGTGAGAATATGAAAATCGCCAGCAGGAACTGTGCCAGTCGCGATGACGGGATGATCGAACCTTGATGGCCGTAGAGAAAGAAACAGCACAGCAGCACGGAAAGGCTGGGGATCGTATCTTTGTCAAAGGCGGGCAGCAGCGGGAAATCAAACCCGGCGGGTGGTGGCGGCAACAGCAGATAGCCTGCGACAATCGCCCAGATCAGCGCTTTTTCGACAGGCATGCGCCGAAACATCACCACGGTGACGAATGGCCAAATGGCCAACATAGCATATGCGATCATGTTCGGCATAAGCGGTCGGGCGTCCTTGGGCGTGCCGGGCTTTCGCGCGGGCACTTTGCTGATTGCGCCAATATACACTGGAAAAAGCGGCGAAACCATGACGTGGAGCGCACATAAGCGTGTGCCTGTTCTGCAGGAAAAAACGTCATGGTTTTGCCGTCTTCGGCAGGTAAAGATGCCGGGCATGACTGACCGGCTCAAAATTGCCTATCTGTGCGATATCACGCCCCTGGACCCCAACCTTTATTCCGGGGGCAATGCGCGTATCTACCAGGCGCTGCAAAAGCATGCAGGAGATGTGACCATTCTGGGCAACGGCTGGCATCTGGCAGAGCCGGTGCGCCGGTTGATGCACAGGCTGCCAGAGGCGGTGAACCTGCGTCTGCGCTGGCGGATGCATTTGCTTTTGTCGCGGATCATTGCGCGCGGCGTTCAAGCAGAGCTGCGGCGCGGCAAATTCGACGTTCTTTTCTGCGCCTACAGTTTCCAGTCGCTTGCGCGATTGGAACCGCCAAAGGGTATGCCCATCGCATTTACGTCCGATGCGACGCCCACAACCTACAAAATGTCAGAGGTGGGTCAGTCCTTCGGCTCTTTTCTAAGTGCTTCCCGATATCTTGATCCCTGGGTGACAGCGCATGAGGCGCGCATCATGCGGCGTGCCGACCTGCTGCTTTGGCCGACGGAGTGGCTGAGGGGTGGGGCGGAGCAGCATCTGGGGGTTGCGCGGGGCAAGGCGCATGTGGTGCCCTGGGGCGCCAATATAGATTGGGTGGATGCGGCAGACCCTGGCCCTGCGCTGGGCCCAAACAAGCCGCTGAACCTGCTATTTGTTGGACGCGACTGGTTTGCCAAGGGCGGTCCCATGGCGCATGAGGTGCTAAAGGCGCTGCTGGACCGGGGCATTGATGCGCGACTGACCGTGATCGGAACCGTGCCCCCCGAGGCGCATCAGCACCCTGCGATGCAGATCATCCCGCAACTGGATAAATCCGTATCAGATGAGATGAGCCGTTTCGCCACCTGTTTCCGCAACGCCCATTTCCTGATTAACCCGTCCTTTGAAAGCTATGGGTTCGCCTATTGCGAAGCAGCGGCCTATGGGCTGCCCGCGCTAAGCCTGAACGTGGGCGGCGTGCCGGTGCGTAACGGTATCAACGGGCATATGTTTGACGCGGACGCGCCCGCCAGCGATTTTGCCGATTGCATCGCACGTTACGTTAAAACGCCGAGTGACCACGCAAAGCTGCGTGCATCATCTCGTGCAGAATACGAGGCAGTCTTGAACTGGGATGCCTGGGGGCAACGGGCCGCAACGCTGCTGCGCGGCGCAATGCGCGATCAGTAGCCTGTGCCGGCAATCACGACGCCGACGGTCTTGACCATCACCTGCATATCCGTGCGCAGGGACATCTCGCGGAAGTAGGACGTGTCGAACACCGCGCGCTCGGCAAAGCTGCTCTCATTGCGCGACGAGGTCTGCCAGAAGCCGGTGATACCAGGGCGCATCGCGTAATAGGCAACTCCGGGATAAAGCTCGCGCTGATCCAGCATCATCGGACGCGGGCCGACAATCGACATCTCGCCCTTGAAGACGTTGAACAGTTGCGGAAGCTCGTCGATGGAAGTCTTGCGGATCAGGCGGCCAACGCGGGTGATGCGTGGATCGTCCTTCAGTTTTTGCGTCAGGTCCCATTCCCGCCGCGCGTCGGGGTTCGCATCCAGATAGCTTTTCAGCACCGCATCCGCATTGGGAACCATTGACCGCAGTTTCCACATTGTGAAACTGCGGCCATTTTTACCAATACGCAACTGACGATAAAACGGCGAATGCCCGTCCAGCGAAATGATCAGGGCGAAAAAACCCGTAATCAGAGCAGTCGGAACAAGCGCCGCAAAAACCAACACCATGTCCAGCACCGGCTTGATAATCTCTGAATAACGTGACGCTGAACTCAGATCAGACGTGCGCAACGGCAGCCCTGACACGATGTCAGCATAGGTATTCAGGCGTCGATCATGCGAAGCCATATGACATTCCCCTTACACCGCTGCACGAATGCAGCGCAGTACTCACGTACGAGAATGTCGCCGTAGACCCCGACCCTTCCGGACCCCTCCGAAAGAGCTTTACACTTCAGGTTCTGCTTGGCTTGTAGACACCCTCGCATTCACCCCGGAAACCGCAAAAATTTTTGGCAGCGCGGCAACCGGAACAATTTGCCGTAATACGTAACGACCTCACAGTGTTGCCATGTTTTCGCCCTTTTCGTCAACGATGCGGCACGGGGAATTTCCGGAAGGGGTGTTCAAAAAGCTGTTGTTTTTCAGATTGAAACAGTGCCCGGGCAAGCTCTTTGGTGATGCTTTCACGCTGCCCTGATTGGGACATATTGTACCAAAGAGGTATTTGGATACAGCAGTGCGCCGCGTGAATTGGGGTTCAATTTGAATACAATCCCGGCAATCCCGTTTATTGTTTCCAATTTTCCTTAAAAACCCATCTGCGGTCTGGGTCGGCAACCTAGGGATTGCCACAATTGCGTTTTCACAATGGTTGCACCGACACCTGCCGAAAATACGCCCGCGCATCTTTGGAAATTCCGTTACGGCACTTTTGATAACCACGATCAAAAATTATTCCTGACAAGGTGAAATCTGTGGGTTTGGGGCACCGAAACGGCGTGTCATGCTGCGAATCCGGTGTCTTTTGTCGGCGACTCAGTGCGAATCACCGGGATGCATTTGGCTGAATGACACGCCAGCTTTGCTCACGGGTCTTTCCGAACGGCAAAGTGCGGTACAGGTGTCCCGTGCGGTCGGGACTTCAGTTTTTTGAAATTTGTTGCGCGTCACATCCTCGGCATAGGCGATCACCGGATGCAAAGCGCCAGCATCGACACCGAGGTCGCCAAGGCCGCCTTGGGCGTGCCGGGCGGTCATGAGGTCATCTGCCTGGGGATACTGGACTTGCCGCGCTCCATGGCCGGTGCGCAGCGTTCGGGCATGCGCGATCCCATACTGACAACAACACCTGCGTTCTGTGTGCAGACCTTAAGATTGACAAAGCCAGCGCAGGCGGAACCGTACCTGATCCTTTAGCGGGGTCTGGCTCAACGGGCTTTGTTGCGCAGCGCCTCGATCGGATTGCGATTTTCAATAAGGCCAATGCGGAATATTTTGGCGTGATGGAGGACAGCGTCAGCAACGACTTGTCTAAAGTGGTGTAGACACGATCAATTCCAATACCGAAGTCGGAAAACTGGCATCCAAATCAAAGCCGAAGAGATATAGCAATTTCGGGTGCTTAGTGGTGCTGCTGGAGAGAATCGAACTCTCGACCTCTCCCTTACCAAGGGAGTGCTCTACCTCTGAGCTACAGCAGCGCCGGTGCGCCGTGGCGCGAATGGGTGCCGGATTAGACGCAATCGGGGTATCGTGCAAGCGCAATCTGGACCCCCCTTGCGCCCTGCGTTAGACAAGCGCACATGGCAGATGCGCGCAAACAGGACAAGCAGGCTCAGACCCGTGAGGATCGCCTTAGGGCGGCGCTCAAGGCCAATCTGGCGCGGCGCAAGGCACAGGCAAAGGCGCGCCGGCCGGAAAAGGCCGAAACGCAAGCAGACAAAGACCGATAAAGGGCAGAGGCATGGACAGTATTCTGGTTAAGGGCGGCGGGCCGCTATCTGGCGAAATTCCGATTGCGGGCGCGAAGAACACCGTTCTCAAACTCATGTGTGCCGCGCTTTTGACGCAAGAGCCGCTGACGCTGACCAATGTGCCCCGGCTTGCCGATATCAACACCCTGAGCGAAGTGCTCGAATCGCTGGGCTGCGAGATCGCGCAGCTTTCGGGGGGGCGTGTGCTGGCGCTGAACGCAGCAGAGCTGACGAACCACAAGGCCGATTACGATTTGGTGCGCAAACTGCGCGCCTCGTTCAATGTGCTGGGCCCGCTGATTGGTCGCGCGGGCGAGGCGATCGTGTCGATGCCCGGCGGCTGCGCCATTGGCGCGCGCGCCGTGGATATGCATATCGATGCCCTCGAACAGTTGGGCGCTGTCGTCGAGCTGAAGGACGGCTATGTGCACGCTTCTGCTCCCAAGGGTCTGAAAGGCACGACGATAGAGCTGCGCTTCGCCTCCGTTGGCGCGACGGAAAACGCGATGACTGCTGCGGTGCTGGCCAAGGGCACAACCGTGATCAGGAACGCCGCGCGCGAGCCGGACACGGTGGCGCTGGCCGATTGCCTCAACGCGATGGGCGCGCAGATCGACGGCGCGGGCACCGACACGATCATAATAGAAGGCGTTGAACGTCTGCACGGCGCAACACAGGCGGTGATCCCGGACCGTATCGAAATGGGCACTTTCATGATTGCCCCGATGATCGCCGGCGGCTCTGTCGAATTGCTCGGCGGGCGTCTCGACCTGATCCCCACCTTTGCGGACAAGATGCGCGAGGCCGGTGCCCTGATCGAGGAAACGCCACGGGGCCTCAAGGTCACACGCGGCGAGGGGCCGATCAAACCCGTCAATGTGACGACCGAACCGTTCCCCGGCTTTCCCACCGACCTGCAGGCGCAGTTCATGGCGATGATGTGCCTGGCGGACGGCACCAGCGTTCTGGAAGAAACCATCTTTGAGAACCGCTTCATGCATGCGCCGGAATTGCTCAGAATGGGTGCGGATGTCGAAGTGCATGGCGGCACAGCTACGGTCAAAGGCGTGAGCCAAATGACTGGCGCGCCGGTCATGGCGACAGATTTGCGCGCCTCTGTCTCGCTGATCCTGGCAGGTCTGGCCGCCAAGGGCGAAACCATGGTGGGCCGCGTCTATCATCTGGACCGCGGCTATGAGCGGGTGGAAGAGAAACTCAGCGCCGTCGGGGCCAATGTGGAACGGATTTCAGGCTCATGACAACAGATGCACGCTTTGAAGACGGCCGCGAAGCCCCGCTGAACATCGGCGCTATGGAGGCCGAGGATCTGAAAATCCTCTCCGCCTTGGCGCAGGACGCGGTGTTTCCGGCCAGCGAAATGCGCTGGGAGAAAGCAACGCGGCAGTTTGCGCTTTTGATCAATCGCTTCCGCTGGGAAGATGATCGCCCCGCCAGACGCCCGCCAGAGCGGGTGCAATCGGTGCTGAGCATTCGCAACGTGCTGAAAGTGGCCAGTCAGGGCGTCACGCGCGGCGATAGCGAAACCATCCTGTCGGTGCTCTCCATCGCCTTCGAGGAAACCGACGCGCCTTCCGGGCATGTGCATCTGACACTGGCGGGCGACGGCGCAATCCGCGTCAGCGTCGAGGCGCTGGATGTGCAGCTCAAAGACGTCACACGCCCCTATATGGCTCCGTCAAGGCAAACACCGTCCCATCCCGAATGATCAGGCAGTTGGACGAACGTGATCTGCAGGCGTTCCGGCTTTTGTGGGAACACGGGCTGCAGCACACTCCGGATGCGTTCTTGCTGACCGAAGATGAAGCCCGAAGCCTGTCGGACACTCAAGTTCTCAGCGGGCTGTCGGCAGGGCACCACTGGGGCGCAAACGTCGATGGGCGGCTCGTGGGTATCGCATCTATGCGGCCCGGTACGCTCAGCCGTCTTCGCCATACCGCTGATATCGGGCCGCTTTACGTGCATCCGGAGTTTCAAAGGCAAGGTGTCGCGCGCGCGCTGATGATCGGCCTGCTTGCGCATGCATCGAACACCGGATTGCTGCAGGTCGAGCTCTGCGTTGATGCGCGAAATGATGCGGCGCTCAGTCTCTATCACAGTCTGGGCTTTCAGATCTTCGGGACCCGGCGCAGATCAGTGATCATTGACGGGTTTCCGCGCGATGATCACCTGATGATGCATGTTCTGCCCACTGCTCGCGCTTGAGACCCGCTGCCCCCGCCGCTATGTGAAAGCAGAATGTCAAAGGGGGCCTTATGCCACAGTTCCTGTCCACCACAGACGCCGATTTTGAAACGCAGTTCACAGCGCTCCTCAATGCCAAACGCGAGGACAGCCCCGATGTTGATGCCGTCGTGGCAGACATCATCGCCGATGTGCGCGCACGCGGCGATGACGCGGTGATCGAGCTTACGTCAAAGTTTGATCGCCTCGACCTGACGCCCGAAACACTGGCTTTCTCGCCTGATGAGATTGACGCCGAATGCGCCAAAGTACCCGCCGAAGAGCGCGCCGCGCTTGAACTGGCGGCGGATCGGATCAGGGCCTACCACGCGCGCCAGATGCCGCAGGATGAAAGCTGGACCGATGCCGCAGGGGCGACGCTTGGCTGGCGCTGGACGCCGGTATCTGCGGCCGGGCTCTACGTGCCGGGCGGGCTGGCCTCCTATCCGTCGTCGGTCCTGATGAATGCGATCCCCGCCAAGGTCGCTGGGGTGCCCCGGCTCGCCATTGTCGTGCCCACGCCGGATGGCGTGGCCAATCCGGCGGTTCTGCTGGCCGCACGCATCGCCGGTGTCGACGAGATTTACCGGATTGGCGGCGCGCAGGCGATTGCCGCGTTGGCCTATGGCACCTCGGTCATTGCGCCCGTCGACAAGATCACGGGACCGGGCAACGCATTTGTCGCCGCCGCCAAGCGCAGGGTGTTTGGCAAGGTCGGCATCGACATGATTGCCGGGCCTTCGGAAATTCTGGTGATTGCGGACAAGGATAATGATCCCGATTGGCTCGCGCTCGATCTGCTCAGCCAGGCCGAGCATGATGAAAGCGCGCAATCCATCTTGATCACAGATGATGCAGATTTTGGTCAAGCCGTTGCAAAAACTGTGGAAAAACGCCTTGAGACACTGGAAAGGCGGGCCATCGCCGGGGCCAGCTGGCGCGATTATGGCGCGGTGATCACCGTGCGCGATCTGGAGGAAGCCGCAGCGCTCAGCGACCGGATTGCCCCCGAACATCTCGAATTGTGCGTAAATGATCCCGAGGCTCTTAGCGAAAAAGTAACCCATGCTGGGGCAATCTTCCTGGGTCAATGGACGCCGGAAGCGATTGGTGACTACATCGGCGGCCCTAACCATGTTTTGCCTACTGCGCGTTCTGCGCGGTTCTCGTCTGGATTGTCTGTTATGGATTTTGTCAAACGCACCACCCTGGCCCGGATAAGCGCGGATGCCATGCGCGCCATCGGTCCTGCGGCTGAAACGCTTGCCACCTCCGAAAGTCTTGAGGCGCATGGCCTGTCGGTCACCGCAAGGCTGCGCAAACTGAATGGCTGAGGCGCTGATCCTTCGGCTGCGCCGCCCCGGACTGCGCACAGTCTCGGTCGCGGCAGGCCTTGGAATGCTGGGCGCGGTGCTGCAATACGCCATGAATGGCGCATCCGGCCCCCTGGCGCCCTGGCGCATCGGCTGCCTGCTCACGGTTTTGGGCCTGTGGTCCTGGGCCGCGATGGAAGGCTCGGTTGTGGCCCATGCGCGGCGCGGCGCATCGCGCGTGACCTTTCTCGCGCAGGTCTTCGCTTACGGGTATTTCCTGTCGGTCAGCCTTGTTCTGATGCAGCTTGGTCAGGTCCCGCTGGTGCAGGCCTGGACGAGTTATGGACTGGGCGGCTTGCTTTTTGTGCTGCTCATGGCCTCAGCGATGACCGGGCGAGATGTGTCGGGCAGTGATGCGTTTTTCGAACATGAACATGCGCTTGATCGCAACACCTTGTCGCGTGCGTTGTTCCTGACGTGGCCCGTTCTGTCGCTGGTCACCATCACCTTCATGGTCACGCGCCCTGTGCACCAGGGGCATGCCCCCGATGTGCTGGCGGTGCTGATGGTGCTTTTTGCAGGCATCTGGCCGCTGCCCTATGACATATCCAGATCATATCGCCCGGCCTTTGTATCCTTCATGGTGCTGGGCTTGATACTGTTGCTGATGGTTCTGACCGTCCCCTGATGGCATGTCGTCTTGCTGGCCCAGGGCCATTGCGATAATCCCAAGTGGCAATTGGAGTCGCAGCATGTCACGCATCAGCAAAATCAAAATCGATGATCGCGCGCTTCCGCCCCCCACGGCGGAAATCGAACAGGAGCGTAAAGTCGCTGTGTTCGACCTGCTGGAGGACAACAGCTTTGTCTTGCCCGAAAGACCCGATCGCACGGTGCCCCCAGGCCCCTATGACGTGACCCTCGCGATCCGTGAAAAACGTCTGGTGTTTGACATCAAGACCGAAGACCAGCAGGCGGCGGCAGAATTTCATCTCTCGCTCAGCCCCTTCCGGCAGGTGGTCAAAGACTATTTTCAGATTTGCGAAAGCTATTTCGAGGCGGTCAAAACCCTGCCGCCCAGCCAGATTGAAACCATCGATATGGCCCGCCGTGGGATTCACAACGAAGGCAGCCGCATCCTGCAGGAGCGGCTGGAGGGCAAGGCCGAGGTCGACACGGATACCGCCCGCCGCCTTTTTACGCTGATCTGCGTTCTGCATTTCGGGGGCTAAGACATGGCCGAGGACCTTCCCCAATCGGTCCTGTTTTGCTGCGATCATAACGCCGTGCGCTCGCCCATGGCCGAGGGCATTATGAAAAAGTTCTACGGCACAGAGACTTACGTGCAGTCCGTCGGAGTTTTCAACGATCTTGAGATTGACGGATTTTCCATCGCTGTTTGCTCGGAGATGGATGTCGAACTGGCACGGCACCGCTCACGATCCTTTGACGAGATGGAGCAATTCGGCGATGATCTGTCCTCTTTCGATCTGATCATCGCTCTCTCCCCGGCAAGTCAGCGTCGCGCGCTGGAACTGACCCGCGTGTTTCATCTGGATGTGGAGTATTGGCCGATCATGGATCCCACCGGGCTGGGCACCACGCGCGAGGCCAAGCTGGAGGCATACCGCCAGTCGCGAGACCAGATCATCGCACGCCTGCACGAAAAATGGGGCGCCGCATCAGTCTGATTGCGCCAGCGCGATCATCATGTCGATCTGGGTTTGCAGAACATGGTCCCTTGGAACATCATCCGTCACCCGCAGAGACTGCGCGCCGATGATACAGGAATAGAGCGTTTCAGCAATGTTGGGATTGGTCAGACCCATCCGGGCAAGGCTGTCCTGTAGCAGTCGCAGCCGTTGGTGATCCACACGCCGCACGCTCCGTTTTGCCGCCTCGCTTTGTCTTGCCCAGTGTCTGATGGCCACTTCAATACATACGCTATCGTACATTTCTGATCCGACGAAGCGGGCCACGATGGCGCGCAATCCGTTCTCGGCGGTTCCATCCATGAATGCGGATAGGGTGATCGCTGCCGCTTCAGCATGCTCCCAGCTTTCCAAAACGGCAGAGTGGTAGGCATTAACATCCTGAAAATGCCAGTAAAAAGACCCTTTGCTAACCCCAAGCGCACGCGCCACGGGTTCGGCTTTCAACGCGCCGATCCCACCGGTCGCCAATGCCGATAGGCCCGCATTGATCCAGTCTGATCCGTTTGCTTTCGACATGATAAACATACGATACCGTATGCTAAACTTGTCGTCAATAACATACGGCGACGTATTGTTCGCAGCCGCTGGTTCATTTTCACCTTTCTGATGTAAATCAAGGACGCCGTTTCCGGCGCCTCATAGAATTCAGGCAAGGAGGAAGACCAATGTACTCACATATTCTCATTCCCGTGGCTTTGGATCATGAGGGGCATTTCGACACATCGCTGGAGGCCGCGCGCCGGCTTTTGGCCGATGGCGGGCGACTGACATTGCTGAACGTGGTGGAGGATATCCCGTCCTACGCCCAATCCTACGTGCCCGACGGCATGATGGAGCAGAACGCGAAGGCCATCGACAAGGCCATGAGCGAGCTTTCAGATAGCGCCGGTGATGACTGCAATTATGCGATCGAGCATGGCAAACCCAGCGCCGCGATCCTCGATTATGCCGAGGTCAACAAGGCCGATTGCATCGTCATTGCGTCGCATAAACCCGGGCTTGGCGATTTCTTCATCGGCTCGACTGCCGCACGCGTCGTCCGCCATGCCAAATGCAACGTGCATGTGCTGCGGTGACGTGAAACTGAAATAGCCCCCGGCGGTGGGCGCCGGGGGCTATCATTGACACAACTGTTGCGCGCGTCAGCCCAGAAGGCGGCGTGCGATCACCTGTGCCTGAATTTCTGCAGCGCCCTCGAAAATATTCAGGATACGCGCATCGCAGAGGATTCGCGAAATCTTGTACTCCAAAGCAAAGCCGTTGCCACCGTGAATTTGCAGCCCGTTGTCGGCGGCAGCCCAGGCCACGCGTGCCCCCAGCAGCTTGGCCATGCCAGCCTCCAGATCGCAGCGTCTGCCAGCGTCTTTTTCGCGCGCGCTGTAGTAGGTCAGCTGCCGAGCTATCATGATCTCGACCGCCATCATCGCCAGCTTGCCCGCCACGCGGGGAAAGGCGATCAGGGATTTGCCAAATTGCTTGCGGTCCTCGGCATATTGCATCGCCACATCCAGCGCGCATTGGGCCACCCCGATGGCGCGGGCAGCTGTTTGGATGCGCGCGCTTTCGAAGGTTTCCATCAACTGCTTGAAACCCTTGCCTTCTTCGCCGCCCAGCAGGTTGTCCCCTTTGACATGAAAGTTGTCGAAACCCAGTTCGTATTCCTTCATGCCGCGGTATCCCAGCACCTCAATCTCGCCGCCCGTCATCCCGTCCGTGGGGAAGGGCGCCTCGTCGGTGCCGGGGGTTTTCTCGGCCAGGAACATGCTCAACCCCTTGTAATCACTGGTCTCGGGGTTGGTCCGCGCCAGCAGGGTCATGACATGGGTGCGCGCCGCATGGGTGATCCAGGTCTTGTTGCCGGTCACCTTATAGTCGCCATTGTCATCCTTAACCGCGCGTGTGCGCAGCGACCCAAGGTCCGAGCCGGTGTTCGGTTCGGTAAACACTGCCGTTGGCAAAGTTTCGGCAGAGGCGATCCGGGGCAGCCACTTCTCTTTCTGGGCATCCGTGCCGCCTGCCAGGATCAACTCGGCCGCAATCTCGGAGCGGGTCCCAAGCGACCCAACCCCGATATAGCCGCGCGACAGCTCTTCTGACACGACGCACATGGAGGCCTTGCTCAGGCCAAAGCCGCCGTATTCTTCGGGGATGGTCAGCCCGAACACCCCCATTTCTGCCAGCTCTTCGATGATCTCCATCGGGATCAGCTCGTCGTTCAGGTGCCACTCATGGGCAAAGGGTTCCACCTTTTCGGCGGCATAGCGGCGGAACTGATCGCGGATCATTTCCAGCTCTTCATCCAGACCGGAGGTGCCGAACATGGTCGCCCCGGCGCCGTCGCGCATCAGCGCAACCAGCCGGTTACGCGCGCCTTGCGTGTTACCGCTCTGGGTCAGCGTCATGACGGCAGGATCCATCAGCCCGCGCATGCCGTCCTGGCTCAAACCGATATCTTGCAAGCGCAGAATCTCGCCCTGATTCATCGGGATGCCGCCGTAGATCTGCCAGAGATATTCGCCAAATGCGATCTGGTGGATCAGCTGTTCGATTTCGCCGAATGTGCCATCCGCCTCCATGCGCTCGGCCCACTCCTGCATCTGAACAAGGCTTTCAACATAGGTGGCCAGCCAGGCCAG
>JBCCUH010000001.1:0-38965 GCA_039197405.1 Pseudomonadota bacterium | reverse complement strand
CACATCCATCGCTTCCATCGTCTCCCGCAGCAGATTGCGGTACTTCCCCGGGCCCGGCACCGCCACGCCCCGGGCTCCAAACGCTTCCTTGTTTTTCAGAAGACATTTCATCAGGCGCTCTTCTTCGGTGAAGTGTGCGCCTGTGTGGAAAACCAGCTGCATATAGCTCCGCACGATTGGATTTGCGTTCCGTCAAACTAGCTTGAGAACGACTTGGGTTCAAACGCAAACCGCGGCTCATTTACCCTCTTGCGCGCTGCGCGCAAACTGACTAAACGACGCCGCAGTGCCCCTATAGCTCAGCTGGTAGAGCAACTGATTTGTAATCAGTAGGTCCGCGGTTCAAGTCCGTGTGGGGGCACCATAACACACTGATTTCAAAGTGTTTTGCATTCCTCCTTTTCTTATCCGTCCGGGCGTCCGGATGCGTCCGGCCCGGACGGAGTTAACATAAGGTCGGTTTCAAAAACCGCAAGTTGACCGGCAACGATGAATTTTTCGCCCGGTAGCCGCGCGCTGAGCGCCCTCGCCCGGGCTGTTGCATCATCAAAACTCGCGTACTCGAAGGGCCACCGGCTTGGCCGGATCCGTCCGGTGCGGCCGCCGCGCCTGAATATGAAAAAGCCGCCGCCGATCTTTTCCTGGTCACGCTCCTTGCGCGGATCGTTGAGCCACCCGCTGGCTGGTTTCCGGGTGGCCAGTGCGCTTTTGTTCGGTTTGGTCATCAGCTCTGCCCCGTTTCTCCACTTTCGGGCCGCTTGATCGCGTCGATCGCGCGCAGGGCGCTATCGAATTGCGGCGGCATATATGTTTCGCCCAGGATCGGATCGACCGCGGCCGAGTTCCCCAGCACGTCGCCAATGTCTTCCTTGATGGCCCCGCCGGCGCGTGCCCAAACACCGAAAGTGCGGCGTAGATCCCGGAATTTCAGATCCGCCACAGATGGCATGACCTTGGCCGCGTTGGCGCGGACCTCGCGCCAGTGCTTGTTGAACTGTCGCTGCGTGTAAGGGTTGCCGGTGCGCGGATCTGTGATCAGCAGGGTCTGCCCTGGGCGGGCCGCGTCGATCAGCTGCTGGACGCGGCCGGCGGCCAGCTGGTGCACCGCGATGATCCCGTGATTTCCACGCTTGGAGCGAACAAACTCCCAGACCATACGGCCGTTGGTGTCGGGCAGATCCACCCACTTAAAGCCACTGACTGCAGCGGTGGCAGCGCCCAACCCTGCCTCGCGAATATCCGTCTGGCGCGCCCCGTTGAGCGCGGAGAGTGCAGCGGCGCAGGCGATTGCCTGATGGCCGAGCTTGTCAGCCGAGGCCAGTATCTGGTCAAACTCCGGCCAGGTGGCAAAGCGGGTGCCTGGAGCTGCGGATTTCAAGCCGAGCCCGGCGCAGGGATTGCTCAGCTCGGCGCGCCATCCTCTGCGTTCGGCGAAGGACATCAGGCCGGACATCATCAGCATGATTGATTTGGAATAGCTGACGCCATGCTTGGCGCGCAGTGCGTCATACCAAGAAAACATGATCGGCTTGCTCAGCTCAATGACCAGGCTTGGACCCCATTTCGCCTCAATCAGTTTCAGGATCGTGTTGTAGCTGCGACGGGTGGCAGGTTTTAAATCCTTGAACTTGTTCGAGTTGCGGTAAATGTGGATCAGCGCGGAGATCGTACGGCGCCCTGACCCGTGGGCTGCCCGATGCCCCAAAGAAGCGCGCCGCAGCTGCTCGTTCAAATTCTTAGCCTCCCGAACAGACCAAGTGGGCCGGTGTGGGTCCAATTCGTGGGTGGTGAAACCGAGACGCTGCGCATCGGCTGTCGCCTCCCACCACACGCGCACGGATCCATCGCTGCGCCGGCGCTGGCGCAAGTTGGTGACCTGTTCAGTGATCGGTTTCCAGCTCATGCGGTGGCCGCGTAGCGCAGCAGAGCGCCGTTGATCCGGGCGGGCTGCACTTCCTTGTCAATCTCGGGTTTCCCGTTGGCCTTTACCCAGGTGTCGATTTCCTCACTACGCCAGAGCAAGGGACGGCGTTGTGTAGGCATCGGCAATGGAAAGTCATGCTTTGCCTGCAGCCGCTCGCGCCGGCGCAGGAACGCGGTGCCATCCAGCAGTCCAAGTTTTTTGGCCACCTCGTCTTTTCCTATAAAGGCCATACGCCCTCCCCCTCCGGTGCTGCGGAAAACGCATATTGCGGCTCGACATCACCAGCTGGGCGCTGTTCCCATATTTCCAGCAGCAGGCACCGCGGGGCCTGGTAGCGGATGGTCAGACGCTGCCAGCCTGCCCGCGACAAATCGGCCGTTTCCAGCTGGGCCTGCTGCCACAAGTGGGGCGCGGCCAAGTGTTCAGCCTCGGCGGTCTGGGCCACAAAGAACGGCTCCACTGAGGGTGGCGTGACGGCTGAGACTTTCATAGATCGGCCTCGTCGATCAGCCGACCCCACTTGCGGATCGCGGTATCGAAGTCGTCTTGCGCCTCAGGCGCCGTGTCCTGGTCGCGGTCGCGCTGGCGCAGCTCGCGGCTTAGGCTCCAGCCGGCGAGCAGCGCGATGAGCGCGCCCGCGAGCCATGCGATGATGATCGGAGTTGTGGTCATGGTGCGATCCTTTCAGTCGTCAGCGAGACTGAGGGCAATTGAGTTGCACAGGTCGCAAACCTCACGCCGCTGGTTGGTGGTCAAGAAATCGGCGATCGCGGTGTCGTCAATGCCGGCTTCCGCGATGGCCACGAGCGTATAGCCCAGTTCTTCTTCGTCATTTGCCAACTCTGTACCGATCTGGCCGCCGCTCACTGAATGGGAAAGTTCTATCATGCTGCCCCCTACGCCTTGCCGCGCTCATGCGCTGGCGCCGGTCGGACTTCGGTGCTTTCAATCTTTGCGCCTGTCATTTGAACGACCGCTGACTGAAACGCTGCGTTCATCAAGGACATGAACGCCTCTTTCAGCTCAGGGTGCGTGCGTACCGCGCCTATGCCGATGGATCCCATCAGAAAGGCGCCTTTCATCGTGCCGGTTTGGGCGCAGTAGGCGTTCCACATCGTGCCTTCTTCGCGAAACGCCAGGCGCAGTGTCATTGTTTTGTTCATATGCTCGGATCCCTCTTGCCGGCGCGCTGCCCTGCGCCGGTGGGGTTACGTGCGGGGGTGGTGAGTGTGTCGTCCGGCAGCCCCCCGGAGGATGGTCAGCGGCCCAATGTCCGCTCCATCGCGCTCGCGCAGCCCTGCAGCATGCGCGCGCTGGATTTCATCTGCTCGTCCAGGGAAACCTTCTCCCCCTGACCCTCCAGGCCCGTGGCGTTGCGCTCGATCTGGGCGCCCCACAGCTGCAGGGTCTGGCAGGCATGGCGGAAGCCGCGGCGTTCTGCCGGCGTCATGGCGCGCGTGCGCAGATCGTTCGGATCGAAGGTGAAGGCAAAGCGCTCAGCCATTGGCCGGGCCTTGCGCCAGAATGCGCAGGTGATCGTTGGGGCCGGTCAAGCCCATGCGCGCCATGGCGGCGCGGCGCTGCTGCAGTTCTCGGCAGACCTGCGCGTAGGTGAGCAGCATCAGGCACCCGCCCGCGTCGTCCATGCGGTCATGCACCTGTGCATCCAGGCCCACACGGATCATGTGCGCCAGCGCGGCATCGGAGATCTGGCCGGCCGTCGAGTTCGGTAATGTCGGGGGGGTTTTCGCAAGCATTGCGTACTCCAAAGCTGTTTTCACTTCAGAGTTAGGGGTGGCCACCCCACACTGTCAACTCATATTTTGATATTTCCTCACATCAATTGTGATCTGGATACAGAACCTCTACCATCTTGACCGCCAACCATGATGCCAAAAGCAGTATCGGCAAGCCGAGGAATAGCACAGTGTTTTCTAGGTTGTGCGATGCGCCAGCCGCGATCAAAACCAAAGCCAGCGCGGCGGACAAAAGCCCCGAAAAGACAGTGAATAAAACGATGGTTAAAACTATCCGCACTACTAGTTCGGCTCCCTCCAAAGCGCTGTAACCACACCCCTAATCACCACGTTGTTGCCATCGACCACATGGACGCGGTGGTCTTCGCCCTTGGTGGTCGCCGCCACGAGCACCGGCGGCTCAAAGCGTCGCAGCAGCGTCGCGGCGGTGCCGGTCTGCCCATTGTAGTGCTGCGCAATCACAACGTCGCCAGGCTTCGCTCTGTCGGGCTTCCGCATATCCACCAAGATAAAATCATTAGGCAAATAGCCCATTAAGGACAAGCTGTCGGACTTTACCTGCCAAACGTCAATGCCAGGCTTGCCGCCCCCCATTGCAGCCGCCATTTGATCGACCTTTTGAGTGGCGCCGGGCTTTCCGACCCAAGCTGCCGCATCGCTATCAGAGAACCCGGGAGCAATTCGAGGCGCCAGATCCTTTGGAAGAATGCCGGCGCGCTCGTAAACTTCTTCGATCGGAACTTCGAGCGCCTGCGCGAAAGCTTGGGCCCATTCGGGGCTCATTTTCTGGCGCCTGTTGTAAATGTGAGAAACAACCGACCGATCGCGGCCAATAATTTTCGCAATATCTTCGGCGGTCACGCCTGCCAATTTTTGCTTTGACTTAAACCACTTGTCATCCATCGGTCTTGAGGTAGGCACTATGCACTCAAGTCGCGAGTGATAAATTATCAATTTTTTTGTTGCCAACTCACATAGCTCACATCTACATCTTGCGTCATGAGTAGCCACCTTACACCACTGGAAGTATGCGAGCGCCTGGTTGCGCCTTTGGCAAACCTGGGCGCGATCGCGGGTCAAAACGAAAAAGCGGCCTATGCCTGGAAAAACGGGTCTAAGTGGCGGGATCCCGGTGATCTGCCCCCACGAGCCAACCGCAGGGTCCTGCGATATTCCAGGCGCAACAACATTCCGTTGACCGCTGAGCACCTGATCTGGGGCGCGTCGATCGAGGAAGTGCACGCCCTGCAGGACCAGATGCGTGACCAGGGGATTGCTGCGTTGCCCGGCCTCAAATCCCTGGCCGCGGAGTGATCCGCCATGCGTCTCCCTTCCCCCCTGCCAGCCTCCCAATCGCAAACCCTTACCTCGGTTTCGGTGCGGTGGCAGGGCACCTGGCTGCGGGGTCCGTCCCGGCTCCGCGGCCGCTTTTTTCCGGGGGCGTGCCATGCCCTATGATCCTGCTGTTGGTGTTCGGTTTCTGGCCTTCGATGTAACGTTGCGGGCCAAGTGCGGCACGCTCACCCAGAACGATGTGGACGATCTGCGCGGCAAAGCGGAGGAAGCTTTGGCCAGCGACAACCCGCTGTTTCGCGCGATCACCGCCTTTGCAACCCACTTCCCGCTGGTGCGCGACGATCCCGAAGGTCTGTCCGACCAAGCGCAGACGCTGCTGTACGCGGTGGACGATGCCAACCGGGCCAGCGCCGAAGATGAACGCGCTGTTCCGGAGCTGGATGCCTGGGCAGATCGGAAAGACATCAATGGCTGAGAAGTGGGATCCCGTCACAGCCGCTGATCAGACGCTGATCTTCACGCTGATGGAGATCGTCTTCGAGATCCACAAGCGACCCGAGCAAAAGAAAATGTGGACCGCCATCCTGCAGGATGTGTTGCCACATGTGAGCCAGGATCACCCCATCATCGCGCCGATGCTTGGCCCGGTGCATGGCTACATCCGCCAGTTTGAAACCGGCGATACCAACGGCCGCGAATACTACGACGCGATCGCCGTGCTGGCGGACTTTGGCCGCTGGCGCGCGGCGCGGTCTTACGAAGTGTTCCAGGCGCAGAAATCCCAACCTGAAGAGAAGGAAACGCAGACATGACACAAGACTATTACGGCACGAAACGGGTCACGGCCTGGCGCGACGACAACCCAGAAGTGGATGATGTGCTGCGCCCCGGCGAAGGCTATGCCGTCAAATACGAAGATGGCTACATCAGCTGGTCGCCGAAGGAAGTGTTCGAGGCGGCCTACCAGCCGATCACGGCCATGAATTTCGGGCACGCCCTGCAGGCGCTGAAGGACGGGCACCGCGTGGCGCGCGCCGGCTGGAATGGCAAAGGCATGTGGCTGCGGCTGATCGAGCCGTACGACCAGGGCGATCAGTTTTCTGTCACCGAGCTGCCCGACATGGATGGCACGCTGACCGCGCATCCTTGGATGAAAACCGCCGATGGCAAGCTGGTGCCCTGGCTGTGCAGCCTGACGGACATGATGGCCGAGGATTGGCAGATCGTGGAGGATCAAACCTGATGCCCCCACTTAAGATCCTGCCATTCGATGGCTCGAAGCCCGCGGGCTCCGGTATCTCGATTTCCCAAGGAGAAGTAAGTGCCGGGCAGTTCGTGAAAATCAGCGTCGTCGCCGATGCACAGCTGAAGCGCTTTGGGCGCGCCCTGGATCCCGACAAAGACACCTTTGTGCTGACGCTGTGCGACGACAAAGGCAAAAACCATCTGCTGAGCATCAAACTGGGCAGCATCGACGATCCCAATGGCTTGCCAATCAAGATCCATGCGCGCGGTGGTGCTGTCACGCAAATGGCGCCCTGGTGCCAGCTGGCGCCTGGCAAGCGGCCTGCCAAGCAGATGCCGATCGCCCATGCCCCGCGCGTCGGCGAAGTGGTCGTGAAACTGCCGGAATGGGCGCGGCCGCCGATCGCAAAGGTCGGCGCGGGCAAGTCGATCATGGACATGTAAAACGAAAAGGAGCTGACAATGGCAAAATTCCGCAAAAAACCCGTGGTGATCGACGCTGCCTATTTCGATGGCACCTTGGTCGGCGACGTGATCGCCAACGGCAAGGTGATCAAGGGCAGCTGCCCTGGCTGGTTTCCCGGCGTTGTCCGCGACGTGAGCGCCGAACCCATCAGTGGCGAGTTGCGCGAAAGCGAGGTCTGTCGCCACGGATCCTATCTCTACATCGGCACGCTGGAAGGCATTCACCGCGCCGATCCCGGCGATTGGATCATCCGCGGGGTTGCGGGCGAGCTGTATCCCTGCAAGCCCGAGATCTTCGCAGCGACCTACGATGCGTGGACAGGCGCATGAGGCGGTTTCGAGTTGATAGCGTAGACATCGCTTTTGGGTTGATCGTCTTTATGTTGATCATCATCGGCGTCACGAACATGTGGACAGTCTTCACCTGCGAAGGCGTCATTCTTCACGGCCTGCAGACCAACTGCATCCCGCTGCCGGAAGAAGGCAAGTGACCCATGGCAGGCCGGGAGACATACAGCCTTGATCAGATCAAGGACATGCTGCTGGCGCGGATCGACCAGGTGGTCGATCACTATGCGCCGGCGGCGCCCGGCGCGCACACGGCCTTTGGCAAGTATTTCACCCTGAACCCCGGCCGCGCTGATCGCAGCGTCGGGTCATTCTACGTACACATGAACGGATCCGGCGCCGGGCGGTGGGCGGATCATGCTATGCCGCCTCTGCCGGGATCGCGCGCCAAGTGCGATTTCGCCACGGGCGACATCCTGGATCTGATCGCACTCAGCTGCGGCTGTGACACGCGCGGGGCGCTGACCGAGGCGCGGGCCTTCCTGGGGCTGAGCACCCAGAGCCCGGAGGAACGCCGGCGCCAGGAGCAACGGGCGGCCGAGCTGAAACGCCGGCGCGCGCAGCAGGACCGCGCCGACCAGGACAAGCGCAGCAAGCGGGAAAACCAGGCTCTGGCGATCTATCTTTCGGGCCAGCAGCAGCTGCGCGACACGCCGGTGCACCACTATCTGCGCGACACACGCGGCGTGGATCTGGCCACCCTGCCCCGCCAGCCTGGCGTGATCCGGTTCGTGCCGGATTGCTACTATCAGCACACAGACGAAAAGACCGGCGAATACGAGGACGGCCGCTATCCGGCGATGGTCGCGCTGTTCACGGACAAGGCGGGCAAGCCGGCCGGGATCCACCGGACCTACCTGCAGCGCAATGCCGCAGGGCTGTGGGATAAGGCCCCGATCATGAAGCCCAAGAAGGTGCTGGGCTGGCGGAAGCGTACCGGGATCCAGATCTGGAAAGGGCTTGGGCCGCGCGGCGGCAAGCCCTGCAGTCTGAAAGATGCAGCCCCAGGGCAGCACATCCTGATCACCGAGGGCATCGAGGACGCCTTGAGCGCGGCCTGCCTGAAACCGGATGCCCGCGTGTTCGCGGCCTACTCGCTCAGCAACCTGGGCGCCATTGATCTGCCCGCCTGCGTGTCGGCCGTGACGATCGTGGCGGATCTGGATGACAGCGACACCGCGCGGGAGGCGCTGCAACGCGCCCTGGCGCGCCACCAAAACGCCGGCCGCACGGTGCGGCTTTTCCAAAACCAATGGGGCGGCAAGGATCTGAACGATGCCCTGCGCGCCGCACAAACTGACAAGGGGGCAGCATGACCAGCTGGGGGCCATTGATCGACCACACCGGGGGCGATTGCCCGGTGCCGCAGGGCGCTTACATCCGCGCCTTTTCCGACATCGGCGACGTGACCGAAGGGCCGATGAACGATTGTTACGCCTTGGGCTGGAACTGGTCCCTGCCGCCAGATCCCGATTTCGGGCACGTGCTGTGCTACCAGATCCGCTCCGAAACCCACCGCAAGGATCTGGTGGCGTTCATGCGCGACCTGCAGCCGGTGCCGGTATGACAAAGCTCATGCGTCGCAAGCAGCTGATCACGCACGATCCCGAGAATGGTAAGTGGGGTGACTGCTACCGCACCTGCATCGCCATGCTGATGGGCCTGGATCCCGCCGAGGTTCCGCACTTCTGTGATGGCAGCCCGGAAAATGCGAGCGGCATCGAGGGCGTGCGAGACTGGCTGCGGCCGCAGGGCCTAAGCGTCTTTCAGTCGGTCTACGGCGCGGACATCACCTTTCGGCAGCTGATGGGCACGCTGGAGCATTTCTCGCCGGGCGTCCCGGTGATCATCACCGGCATGGGTACGCGCGGCGTCAATCACTGTGTTGTCGCGATCGGCAACCAGGTGTTCTGTGATCCCTGCAACGGCAAACCCGTGAAAAAGCCGTTCACCGGCCCGGCCGAAAGCGAAGGCGAGGCGTGGTGGTGGATCGAGGCGATCGCGAAGGCGCCGGCGTATGAATAACGGCTACGGCAGCGTCGAAACGAACGTGCACGAAGACCTCAACGCCTTTGACCAGCTGCCCCGCGCGCTGCGTCAAGCCTGTCGCTATGCAGTCGCATCCTGGTCGTGCGTGCACGCGCTGAAAGAGCTGCGCGATTTGACCAACATGATGGAGCTGCCCGTGCCAGTGGCCAGCCGGCTGATCATCGACGGCATGGCGTACAGTGAGCCCGAGGACACCTATCGCGCTTATGGGCCTGACCACCCCGAGGCCGACAACCACGGCCGCAGACTGAAACCCGCCAAATTCGCAACGTGGCGGCGAGCATGACGCGGCTCGCGCTCTTTCTCCTGCTGGTGGCGAGTAGCGCGCCGGCGTCCACGTTGAACGGGTTCGTGTCGCAAGCCGATGATCCCGAAGCGATGTGGATGGAATGGGACCTGGAAACAGGCCGGGTCTTGTTCCGCAAGCCTGGCGACTATCTGGGCGAGAAGCTGGGCCTGCGTGAGACATGCGCCTGGACCGTTGGCGGGTTGGACCCGCATTTCGAATGTCTTCCGCCTTCTGGCGGTGTGTCTATTGCCACAGCGTCCCATGCCACAGCGTGGGCGTCTGCTACCCGGAAGGATGCAGTTCGGACACACCTTCTGAGCGCGGCAAAGTGGGCAGCTAAAACCACTTCATGGCGAAAGCATCAGGAGCCATGGGAACCTGTAAAAATCGGCGGCCCGATCTTTTGGTCGGGCAGTGGGCCGAGGGTAGATGCACAGCACCCGGAAGGCTGGAGTAGCGACCAGCCCGCGCTCAACCCCATCCCCCTGCCATCCTCTTTGATCATGCTGCTGACAGCGTGGTTTGGATTGTTTTTGAGGTCCTGCAAGTGAGTGACGACGCCCCAGACATGTCTTGGCTGGAGGACAACAGCAAGAGCCTGGCGCCGGTCAAGCCTGCAGCCAAAAAGCCGGCGTCGAAGAAAGCGCCGAAGCGGCCGAAGAAGCCCAGCAAGGTGGAAACCCTGGCTGATCACCAGGCCGATCGCGCCCCCACCCCCGAAGAACTCCGCGATGCGCTGGAAAACGCGCCCGAGGTTCCGCCGGCGGGCGGATCCGCGCCGCCGGCCAAGCCGCCAAAGCAGCCGCCTGGCGGCGGGCCTGGCCCATCGGGGCGCAAGCGCGGGGAGATCTTCGACGATTGCCCGGTGGTGCCCTTGGGGATCCATGGCGATCAGCACTATTTCCTCGACGTGCTGGGCCAGATGCGCAAGGCGAAGAAGCTGGAGGGGCACAACCTCATGTCCATGTTTGGGCATCAGGTGGCCAAGCTTTGCTATCACTTCGCGCAGTGGCGCACCAACGACGATGGCGAGAAAGAGCGGATCCCTGGCAAATTCAACGCCTACGGTGCCGCGATGGTTATGTATTCGGCGTGCTCTGAGCTGGGCACGTTCAACCCTGACAATGCGGTGCGCGGCGTGGGTGCCTGGACCGATGAGGATGGCAACCTGGTCTATCACACCGGCGACGTGGTGCTGCACCAGGGCAAAAAGCACAAGCCCGGCCGCGTGGCGGGGCACATCTACCCCGCGCAACCCATGATCCCGCACCCACATGACGGCGACACCCCCACCGATCCGGTGCCCGAAATCATGCGCACGCTGCAGACCTGGAACTGGACGCAGCCCGATGTGCAGCCTTTTCTGGTGCTTGGCATGATCTGCGTGCAGATGATGGGCGGCGCGCTCGATTGGCGGCCGGTGTTCTGGCTGTTGGCCCCGGCCGGCGCGGGCAAGTCCGAGCTGCAGAAGATGATCAAGCTGTTGCATGGTGATGCGGGCCTGGTGCAGACCACCGACGCCACCAAATCGGGCATCACGTCGAAGCTTGGGCAGTCGAGCCTGCCCGTTTCGGTGGACGAGCTGGAGCCTGGCGACGAGCGATCGACGAAAGAGCGCGACATCATCATGTTGGCCCGCGTTGCGGCCTCCGGTGGCGAGTGGTTCCGTGGATCTGCGGATCAGTCTGGCATAGGCGGCAAGGTCTATTCTGCGTTCCTGTTTTCCTCGATCCTGATCCCCGGCGTCATGAAGACGCAGGATGTGCAGCGCCTGATCCGGCTGGAGCTGAAACCTCTGGACGAAAAGGTGGCCAAGCTGAACCTGCAGCCGCGCACCTGGCGCCGGCGCGGTGCGATCCTCAAGCAGCTGCTGATCGAGCGCTGGGAGACATGGCCCGAACGGTTGTCAATCTGGCGGCATGAGCTGGAGACGGCCGGCGTGACCGGCCGAGACGCTGACAACTGGTCCACCGTGCTGGCCATGGCCGACATGGCCACGCAGGAAGACATGCCGGATGAAGGCACGACAGCCAGCTGGGCCAAGAAGATCGCCTTTGTCGCCCATGCGGGCCGCGACGATACCATGAACGACGCGGACGCAATGGTGCTGCACCTGATGGGTCAGCCCCTGGAGCCCTGGAGCCGCGGAGACCACTACACGGTCGCGCAGTGGATCCTGGCGGCCGCCAACCTGCCCGGCGCGCCAAAAAGCCTTGTGTCGCAGCTGAGCGGCGATAGCAGCTATGACGATGTGGACGCCCGAGAGCGCCAGAAGCGCGCCAATGAGAAGCTGGCCCGATTTGGGTTGCGTGTCGCCGGCACAAAGGCAGAGCCGCAGCTGTTCATCGCCAATAAGCAGATCCAGGGCCTGCTGGACCTGTTCAAGGGCACGGAATGGGCCGGTGGCGTGTGGACGCAATCAGCGAGCCGGATCCCTGGCGCACACCCTGCCCCCAACCCCCTGACGCTCGCCGGTATTCCATCACGCGGCCAGCTGGTGCCGCTCAAGTCCATTCCCGGCCTGATGAGCCTGCCCATGGATGCAGCCAGCGTTGTGGCCGGATCTGGCAGTGCTGGTGACGCCTCAGACGTGGATGATTTCGGGTAGTCTCATGGAACATGATCGCAAGCCATTGAAATCGCGTGTCTCTTTTCGCTTCCCCCGCACCCATTGGGATGCCATAATTTACGCGCGACGGGGCCTTTTACCTGCGGGTCAGGGCCACAACGCCACAACGCTCGAAAGACCTACCGTTGTGGCCACCGTTGTGGCCTTTTTCCCTTGTTTATCAAGGGGTTCTGGCCCACCCACAACGCCACAACGCTTAAATCACCCTCCCTCACGTGCGTGCGTGCGTGCGCGTGCGTGCGCGCGGACAGGTGCGTTTGAGCGTTGTGGCGTTGTGCCTTACCTCTATCCCCTTGAAAGATATATAAAAAGAGCCACAACGGTGGCCACAACGCTTGCCATTTCCACCGTTGTGGGCGTTGTGGCCACCGTTGTGGCTTGGCCTAACCCTCTGAAATTCAATAAAAAAGGGGGTTTTTAGCGTGGCCAAGCCCAAAAACTCCTTCGAGGATCTGGCGCGGGATGCTGCGAAGCGGATCGAGGATGCACGCGACCTGAATGATCAGCTGACGTTCCTGCCGGACGTGAGCGAGGCGGCTGAGCCAGCCGAGGGCAAGGCAGTGGGCCGTCCGAAGGGCGCGCAGAACAAGGGCAGCAGCCAGATGCGCGAGTGGCTGGCGGCGAACGGCTACCAGATGCCCGAGGACATGCTGGCGCAGATGGCCGGGCTGAACAGCCGCGATCCGGCCATCGTGCAGGCCATTAACCAGACCGAGCAGGTGCTGGCCTGGGCGTTCCAGGACGCCAAGGTGCAGGGCGGCAAGCATAACGGCCGCCGGATCCTGCCGACACCCACGCAGAAGGTCGAGCTGTTCAAATCGCTCTACACCATCCTGCTGCGGGCCTCTGAGGCGCTGCTGCCCTACGGCACGCCCAAGGCCAGCCCCGATGTGCAGGTGAACCAGCAGACCACCGTGATCATGCCGGCAATGCCCAGCCAACCTGGTGCCGATGCACGCGTGGTTGAGGGCAAAGTGGCGCATCGGATGGTGCCTGCGGACGTGGCGGATGAAATGCAGCAAAAACAAGGGGTTACAAAGCCCAATCCGGACGATCCGGAGAACGAAATCCGGACGGAAGGGCCAAGGCCATGAAATCAAACGGGAAATCGCTCGCGAACCTACTGATTGAAAATCAGTGGTCCGATCTGCTGAAAGACTGGCCAAGTGCAGGTCAGGGCATGATCAGCGACCTCGTGGCAGCCGCGACCCCCCCGGGGGGTACCCCTCCGGCTGCCTGTATGCCCCCCGCTCCGACCCCATACAACTTTTTGGCAAAGGACGGTCCAAAATGGCGCTGAACCTTGCAACTGGCCAATGGGGTGGGGGGTGGCTTGTCCGCTCCACTGCCCATGAGGGGCAAGGGAGCGCCGCGGATGCGGGGCTGACGGATGTAGATTTGCAGAGGTTGTCTGCGAAAGAGGCAATCGAAAGCCTAGAGGGTGAATTCGCATCTGGCAAGATGCCAGATATCGCATCAGAGGTTTCGTTCCCCGGCCCGATCGCTGAGGCGTTTTATTGGTCTGACGACGATGTGGTAGGCATCCAGGGGCCTGTCGGATCCGGCAAAACCACCACGCTGATGAAATCGCGGATGCGGCGCGCCGTGATGATGCCCAGATCGTCGATCGACGGCGTGCGGCGCTACAAGGTGCTTTTCATCCGCGAAACCTACCGGCAGCTGTGGTCCACCTCGATCCCCAGTTATCTGGAGACCTTCCCGAAGGACATGGGCACCTGGTCGGGCGGCCGTGGCGACCCCGTGACCCATGTGATCCACTTCGAGGACGAATATGGGCCGATCGAGTTCATCGCCGAGTTCATGGCTTTCGGCGATGACATTATCGCATCCATGCGCGGGGTGCAGACCACCGATATCGTGCTGAACGAAATGGACACAATGCCGGTGGAGATCCTGACCGTGGGGATCGGCCGGATCGACCGTTTCCCGGCACGCGAGCACTTCGCCGGTCTGCCGCTGCATCTGCAGAGCTATGGCCAGATCGTCGGCGACTTCAACGCGCCAGATGAAGAAAACTGGACGTTTACCGTGTTCCACAATGAGGAAGAACGGAAACGCATGGGCGAGCTGCTATCCGCAGAGCTGCCAGAAGGCGTTGATCCAATTGTGATCCAATTCTACAACCAGCCCGGTTATGGCGAGCCGGGCTGCGAAAACACGCAAAACCTGTCGCCTACATACTACCCGCGGCAGATCGCATCCATGAAGCTGGCCGGGCGCGGTGACATGATCAAGCGCTTGGTCAGAAACAAGATCACCTATCTGAAAGTCGGGGATCCAGTCTGGGAAGACGAATACAATTCGCGGATCCATGTTTCAGACATTCCGCTGGTGCCAGATCCTCGCATCCCGCTGCGAATTGGCCTTGACCAAGGGTACAAAGGCGCGGCGGTTATTGCCCAGTACATGCCCGGCCACCGCTGGCGGATATATGGCGAGGCGCACTATCCCAAAAAGCGCCTGATGGCAGTTGCCTTTGGCAAGCTGCTCGCTGATCTTCTTGATGAGCGCTTTGGCAACCACCGGGTTGAGTTCGGTTTGGGCGATATGGCCGGCGAACATGGCTCCAGCACCGCGGCAGACGAAAACGCCACATGGAACCTTCTGGTGGGCAAGGCTGCTGGCTTCAAAGTGCGACCGCAGCGGATCGGCACCAACCGTATTCAACCACGTTTGGAGGCCGTGAGAGCCATGCTGGACGCGCCTTTGGAGCATGGCGAGCCGGGTTTGCTTATAGACCCCAGCTGCAAGTTTCTGATCCGCGGTTTTGAGGCCCGCTACGTCTGGGCGGAAGAAATCGACCGGCACGGCGACAAGCGCAAAGTGCCCAACAAACAGTTCACCGAAGCCAACGTGCACGACGCGTTGCAGTATCTGCTGCTCAGCGAGCACCGCGGTGATGGAACTAGCCCGCAGAGCTTTCCGGGGGCTCCAGGGCAGCGCAACTCCGCGCGACCACCCCACCCCGGCAATCTGAAAGGTCAGCCCGGTCTGCGCACCGGGTACGACATCCTCAACCCCTACGGAGACTGAACATGGCAAAGACTGCAACCAAACCCAAAGCGAAGCCGACGCCCAAACTGGACGTGCTGCGCGAAGTGGTTGACCACATCGAGGCGCGCCCGAATGTCGGGGCGGCTGTGCTGGCCAACGAGCTGGTGGAGAGCTTCAAGGCGAAGTTCCGGCAGACCAGCCAAGGGCGCCACTACCTCAAAATCGGCAACCTCGAAGCCGGCGCGCGTGGTAGCCGCGCGTCTGCGATCGACAATTGGGCCAATGCGGCGCGTCGGACGCTGCGGGCAGAAGCTGCGTGACAGGCGGCGCTTTCACCATGGACATGCTGCCGGAGGCTCGTCGCCTTCTGCAGCCGGCTCCGCCAACGGACATTCAGTGTGGCAGCAGATTGCGTTTCGAGGCTGCTTTGCGCGATCTTGGCGCCTCGCTTGCTGAGCCAAAGAGCGCATTTAGCGAGTTTACCTTTGGTGGCGTCCCTGTCCGGGTAAACCGAAACCTGCCGAAAAACATGATCGTTATCCTGCAGGGCGAAAGGATCGTTCAGATCATCAACCTGGACGAACAAGCATGAGCATTGGCGTCCTGCCCTTCACCTCGCACGCGGCCATGGCTGTGTTCCGCGATTTGGATCCCTGGGATCTGATCGAGGCGCAGGCCGTGCGCGGTAGCCAGGCCGATCACCTTAGCCTGTTCGCTGAATGGTACGGCCAGCGCCCCGCGCATGTCGTGAGCCACGTTCTGACCCAGGGGGCCACCCAGGTGCCCTTTGCGGTGCTGGCGCTGGCGCACACGGGCCAGGCGGGGGTGGCGCAGGCCGCCTTGCTGGCGCGGGATCACGTCCGCTTTGCCGGCAGCCTCGCCAGAGCCGGCGCGATTATCCGCAACAGATTGCCGGCCGTCATGGCCGAGCTGGGCGTGCACCGGATTGAATGCCGGTGCCTGCAGAAACACCCGACTGCGCAGACCTTCCTGCAGCGGCTGGGGTTTCACAAAGAGGCCGATCTGCCGGGTTTCGGCATTTCGGGCGAGCTGACCTTTTGCCAAATGGCGCTGGTCTCCCCTTCCCCAACCGAAAAGGACTGAACCCATGTGCGTCATGAGAACCCCAAAGCCTGCCGCAGCCACCGCGATCGCGCCGCAGGCCATCGCCTCGACCAACAACGCCGAGGCCACCCAGACAGCCGATGCGGAGGCGCGGCTGCGTAAACGGCGCGGTGCGGCCGCCACGGTGCTGACCAGCGCCCTGGGCATCCCGGCTAAGTCTCAGCTGGGGGCGGTGGCGTGAAAACCGCGGCTGTGATGGAGAAAGAGCCCCGCGCGCAGGAGGCGATCCGGCGCTGGGGCGAGTTGAAAACCGAGCGGGGGCAGCATGAGCGCGATTGGGAAGACATCGCCAAGCTGATCCGGCCGCAGCGGGGCGGGTTCACGCGATCAGATCACACGACGCGGGACCATGACAAGCCGCTGTCGTCCGAGCCGATCATGGCGGCCTCTGCATTTGCATCGGGGATCTATGCCGGCATCACCAACCCGGCCAATCGTTGGTGCGCGCTAGAGACGCCCGACGACGATCTCAACAAGTGGCAACCCATGGCTGAGTGGAATGACCTAGTGACCAAGCGGGTCTTCAACAGCTTCGCGCCGTCCACTGCCAGTTTCTACCCCGCCACCTTCCAGGCATATTCCGACATATCCGCTTTTGGCCAAGCGGCGGGTTATGACGAGGTTGACGAGCTGGAGCGCAAGTTCATCGACGTCACCATGTCGCTGGCCGAGGTTGTGGTGTCGATCGACGCGCATGGGCGTGTGGATGAGGCCGTGCGCAAGTATCGACTGTCTGGCGCGCGGGCTCTTAAGGTCTTCAAGCGCGAAATGCTGCCTCCGAAGTTGGTGGAAATGGCCGAGAAGGGAGATCACAGCAAGGTTGCGTTTTACACCCACGTCCTGCGCAACATGGACATGCAGACCGGGCGCCTGGGCGTCGGTGGTAAGCGCTGGCTGTCACATACCGCCTGCGAAATGGGCGAAACGCTGGTGCGGGTCAAAGGCTATGACGATATGCCGGTGTATTTCCCGCGCTGGGATGTTGACAGCGGCCACACCTATGGCACGGGGCCAGGCTACATCGCCCTGGCCAGCACGCGCGTGAACCACTTGATGGAAGGGGCCACCATCCGGGCGGCGCAGTTTGCCGCAGATCCCACATGGTTGGCCCCTGATCGGGATGTGCTGCCGCTCAATGGCCGGATCCGGCCTGGCGACGTTGTCTATGGCGGCATGACAGTTTCCGGCCAAGAGGTTTTGAAGCGGGCACAGACCAACACGAGCATCGGTCTGACGGTCGATGAACGCAAACACAACGTCGAAGCGATCAAGGAATGCTTCCACTACACGCTTATGTCTCTGAATGGCCGCACTGGCATCACCAACGACGAAGTGCGGATCATGGAGGAAGCCAAACTGCGCAATTGGGCGCCGCATGCTGACCGGATCATGGAAGAATATGCCGCGCGCAAGGTGGAGCGACGGTTCAAGCTGTTGTGGCGCGTGGGTCAGCTACCCCCACCCCCAGAGGGCACGCCGCCGGGCACAGGCCTGCGGGCCAAGTATCAGTCAGCCGCAACCATGGCGATGCAGGCCAGCGAAGGCATCGCGATGCGAACCTTTATCACCGATCTAACACCGCTCGCGCAGCTCAGCCCAAAAATTGCGCAGCGGGTGGCTGATCGTATCAATGAAGATGATCTGGTTGAGGCCATGCACGACGCAAGCCCCATGCTGCCCGCCAAAATGCTGCGGCCGCGCGAAGAAGCCGACGCGCTTGCGCGGGAGCGCGCGCAACAGCAGCAGCAGGCCGATCAGCTGGCGCAACTGCAAGCCGGGGCCGGGGCGCTCAAGGATGCAGCCGCGGCCGGAGCGGATCTGCAGCAGGTGCTGCCATGAACATGTGGCAGTCGTTTCTGGACGGGTTCACGCGGCGTTATCCCGACGCGGCGCGCGGCATGACCCGCCGATGGGCCAAGGCGTTCCGCGATGATCCGGACCTGGCCCATGACCTGATCGCGCTGGGGGGCATCATTCAGTTGCCAGCCGCGCTGGTCCCTGGCGAGGCCGATCTAGGCCCCGTCGATCCCATACGCCTGGCCTTTGAGGCCGGCCAGCGCGACCTCGCCATGCGCATCCTGGCGCTTGGCAAAATCAACCCTCGCGACCTCGGCGAAATCTTGGAGCAGAACAATGTTTAACCTGTTGAATTCAGCCTTTCCGAAACCTGTTTGGGATAGCGAAAGCGGCGGCAGTGGTGGCACCGATGGCGGTGGCGGTGGTACCGATGGCGGCGGTGGTGGCACCGATGGCGGCGACGGTGGCCAAGGCGGTGGCAACTGGTGGGAAGACGCCCGCTTTTCCGATGATCACCGGACCATGCTGACGGCCAAGGCGCTGACCGTCGATGACCCGCTGGACGTGGTGGTCAAGCTCGCTGACGCCGAAGTCGCCGCAACCCGGAAGCTGGGCAAATCCCCTGATCGGCTGATCGAGCGGCCGGAGGAAAAGGGTAAGGTCGCTGAGTGGTTGCGCCAGCACGGCGACGATTTGGGCATCCCGAAAGATGCCGAAGGTTATGAGATCAAGCCACCCGAAAACTGGCCGAAAGATCAGAAATGGGATGAGGGCCTGGAAAAGCAGGCGCGCACCATTGCCCATGAAGAAGGCATGACCGGGCCGGCGCTGAACCGCATGACCGAGTTGTTTGCAGGCCACATCCTACAGCTGAACCAAGATGCGGAAACCCAGGAGCAGGAAGCCGTCAAGGAAATGCGCGGCGAGCTTCTCCACGAATGGGGGGATCAGACAGACGCTCGCATTGCGCGCGCTGCACAAGCGGCCACCGCAATCGCCGAAAAGGCTGGCATGACGCTCGAAGATGTGGGCTGGGTCAGCGAAGTGATCGGCAAAAACGCCGGTGACGCGAAGACCATGCGAATTTTTGATGCGATGGCCGACGCGCTCAGTGATGGCAGCGATTTCAAGCTTGAGCCGGGATCCGGTGTGCAGGGGCAGACGCCCGCCGAGGCGCGGGCCGAACTGGCGCGGATGCGGTCCAAAGACGGTGAATGGTACAAGGCTGTCGAGGCTAAGGACCAAAACGAAATGAAACGCCTTAAGCCCATCATGGACCGATTGCAGAAAGTCGCAACGCCGGGCGGCCGGCGTTGACAGACTGGTCCCTGCCGGGGAAGTGCAGCACCACCACAACGCAGGACTAGGGCAATTCATTTCAAATTATGGTCACGCTTTAGCCAAATTTGATGTTCATCATTTTTTTGAGGCCCCGCGATCGCGGGGCCTTTCGTGTATCCGGGGGCTGTTAACCATACCGCGCCGTTGGCCGGATTTTTGGAGTGAATGGTATCATGTTTGACGACAATTTTGACCGAGCCGAGCACTTGAAGGACGTTGTGGACAGGCAGCGCGGATTGAGTTGGGCACTTCTGCGACTGCTGCAAGATGAGCTAAAGCGGGATCCTGATCTGGAAGTTGCTGTGTATGCCTTGCTACAGGCCAACAGGGCGCAGGATGATCAGGTGGCCGCGGTCGCCGATGAAATGATCGCTGAATGGCGTGCTGGCTTAAAGGCAGCAACCGTTGCGCGATCTACCACATCTAGTTTTATGGTTGACATTTGGCGCAAAATCCGGATGAAATCCTGACACTCAATCCGGGTGCCCCTGCAGAGGGTCCGGTGCTGGCGGGAAAGCCGTCCGACTAGACCGCGAAAAGGTCAGGTCGGGTCCGGATCTGCCGGGTGCCCCTTCCGAAATCTCACTGAATTGTTGATTTTTCGAAGGAGGGGCGAAGTGTCCTACCAACAGCAAGTTGAACAGCATCACCGTGAAAGCTACGCGGCCGATGTGCAAATGGTGGCGCAGCAGCTGCGCAATCCGATCCGGGATATGGTCACGGTTGTGCCTGCATCCGGCGAGGCGCAGACCGCAGCCGAGCTGATCGGCGAAGCCGATTATCAAAAAGCGGGGGATCGCGACCGGCGCAACCCGGACAACCGCAACAATCTCAGCCGGCGCTGGCTGGTGCGGCCCCAAGCGATCGAGCGGGGCACCTACATCGACAAGGCCGAAAAATTCGACCTCGCGCGGGATCCCACCGGGGAATACATGCGCAACAACGTCGCGGCGGTGGAGCGTGGCTGGTACGATCAGGTGCTGGGCGTCGAGAAGAAGACAGACGGCACTTTTGGCGTTTCGGGCCACGGGATCTACGGGTCGGCACAGGAAGGGCGGCGCCCCGGTGCGAAGTCCGATCTTCCTGACGGCCAGTATCTGGCTGCCAACTATCGCCTTGGCGGTGCGAGCGGCGCGGCCACAGGCCTCACCATGGACAAGTTGCGTCGGGCCAAACTGGTGCTTAACAAGGCTGAATTTGGCCTGGATCCGCAGTTCATGGACCCGATGTGTGGACTGATCGCACCCGAACAGGTGGACGATCTGATCGGACTAGCTGAGCAGACAAAGCTGAACGTGAACAACTTTACTGTTGAACAGCTGGTTGAAGGGCGGCCCACGAAACTGCTGGGCTTTACCTGGATCGCATCCAACCGTGTGCCCTACGACAGCAACGGCAACCGCATGATCGCCTTCTGGGGCAAGTCCAATATCGTCGCGGGCGAGTGGCAGGGCATCGAGGGCGACATGTGGAACGACAGTTCCACGAAGAACCTGCCCTATTGCTATGTCTCGGCCTATGTCGATGCGACGCGCGTGCAGGACAAAGGCGTGATCATCGCCCGGTGCGCCGAAGCCGGCTAACACCGCTGGCCTGACTTTTCAGGCCGGTGCGCCGGCCTGATCCCCCACCCCGCAAAACATCACGAACACGAAAGGGCCACATCATGGCAATCGTTTCTGGAAAGTCTAACCTGGCCATGGTGCCATCGGACGAAAACTATGTGCAGGCGGATCCGCACAGACTGCGCGGCCGCCCCGTTTACGCCACGGACAGCGTTTCGAACGCGGCCGACGACAGCAACGGCTCGAAGTACAAGCTGGTCGATCTTCCGTCCAACTGCCTCATGCTGCCTGACACGTTTTTTGACGTGGAGAATTGGGGCTTTGCGCAGGTGGTCATCGGCACCGAGAGCGACACCGACGCGGTGCTGGACGTGCTGCGCAGTGCGGCCACGGTGCAGAACCCCTTTGCCCAGGGTGACGCCAACCACGGCCTGGAGCTGTGGGAGATCCTGGGGCTCGCATCTGATCCGGGCGGTACCATCGCGCTCTGGGTACACGCGGAAGCGGACGCAACGGCCGCCGGCACCATGCCGTTCCAGATCGCGTATCTGACCCACTGATCGAACACAGGGATAACCCTGGAGAGAGGGGGCGGCAGGCATGACGGACATCAGCATCGCAGCATCAAGCATTGCGGCGCAGGCGTTCCGCTTCATGGAATTGTCGCCCCCGAGTTCTTTTCAAGACGACAGCCCCAAAGCTGCGGCGGCAAAAGAGCAATACCCGCTCGCCCTGGGCCTTTGCCTGGAGCTTTACGATTGGTCGTTCGCGCGCAAACACGCGACCCTGCCGCCGATTGCCGAAGGGTCGATCGAGTATGACGATCCGCAGCTGCCGGGCCAGTTCAGCATTCCCGGCGACATGGTGAAGATCCGCAGCACGGTGCCCGAGGACGTGAGCTGGCGGCTGGACGGGTTGCGCATTTTCGCAAGTGTGACCGACGCGCTGACCATCCGTTACACCTATCGAGTGAACAACGAGGCGCTTCTGCCTGCGCTGTTTCAAACGCTTGTATCATACGAGCTGGCGGTGCGTCTTGCTCCGACATATGTCTCCAGCCGGACCAAGCGGGCGCAGCTGAAAGAGGACATGGCCGGGGCTTTCGACATGGCCAAACGCACCGATGGCCACACCGCATCCGAAAAACGGTATGACGGCGATGATCACTTTGTTGATTGGGCGCAGGAGGCAATTCGCTGATGCGCACCACTCCGTCACAGGCAGCCTTCAGCAGCGGGGAAATCGACGAGCTGCTTTACGAGCGGTCAGACTATCAACGGTTTCAAACGGGCCTGGCAGTGTGTCGCGGTTTCGTGCCACTGCGCCAAGGCGGCTTCACGCGGGCGCCGGGCACCATTTTTCGCGCGACCACTCGTGGCAATCAGCCCGGCCGGGTCATTCGGTTTGAGTTTGCCCGCAACGATGCCCTGCGGCTGGAATTTACTGCCGGCTGGATGCGTGTCTGGCGCTATGGCGCATTGGTCATGGATGGCGGCGCTCCTTTCGAGCTAGCCATTCCCTACAGCCTCGACCAGATCCGCAAGCTGCGCTTTCTGCAGGTCAAGGATGTGATCTACCTGGCAGACGGCGAGCAGCCCATCCACAAGTTGTCGCGTTTCGCGCTGGATAACTGGACGATTGCGCCGGTCGATTACAAAAGCGGTCCGTTCCGGGTTCAAAACCTCGACGAAACCAAAACCATGCAGTTTTCGGCAATGACCGGGACTGTGACGATCACGGCAACCGGCGACATCTTCGATGCAGCTTGGGTGGGCGGCCTGGTGCAGATCGCGCCCACAGACTATTCGAGCGTGGCGCAATGGACCGGGAATACGACCACGGCCGTCAACGATTTCTTTGTCACGGACGGCAAGATCTATCGTGTCGCAGCCGGCAGCAACACTGGTGTCAACACGCCCGTGCACACCGAAGGCACGCGGCTGACCGACAAAAGCCAGAACGTGCAATACGAGTACATCGGCAAAACAACCGGCATCGCGCGCATCACAGCCGTGTCCGATGCCAACACGGCGACGGCGGAGGTGATCACAGCCATCCCGAAACCCTGCGTTGACGATCCGAGTTATCGCTGGTCGGAGGGGGCCTGGAGCGATCGTTACGGCTATCCCGCGGCAATCGAGCTTTTCGAGCAAAGCTTTGCAGCGGCAGGAACACCAGAAGAACCCCGGACCGTCTGGATTTCGACACTGGGTCTGCTGGAGGACTTCGAGCCCAGCATCGAGGCCGATGGATCCTTTGCCTATGCGATCGACGGCGGGGAAACGCAGAACAAGATCACCTGGCTGAAAAAGGCCCGTCGCGGCCTCTATATCGGCGCGCTGGGGGACATCTATCGTGGCTTTTCCAACGACAGCGGTCAGCGGATCGGACCCACCACCTTTGACACGGATCTGGAAGCCACGGACGGCGCGGGCGAAGCGCAGCCCATCGTGCCGTACGGCTACCCGATCCTGACCACGAAGGACGAGGGCCGGGTGCAGGAAATCCGCTATTCCTTCGAAGAAGACGGCGGCGTGCCTTTGGAGCTATCCCTGCCCGCACAGCACCTGGGCGATCAGGGCTTTCTGGAAATGGCATGGCAAAGCGCGCCGTTGCGCACGGGCTATCTGCGCCGGGGCAATGGCGAGCTGGCGACCATGATCTACGATCCCAATGAGGATGTGCTGGGGTGGGCGCAGTACTCTGTAGCCAGCGGATTTGTCCATTCGATCACGACGACGCCAAACGAAGATGGCAAGCGCGACGTCCTGACGATGATCGTGGAACGCGAGATTAATGGTGTACCGACCTACTGCGTCGAAGACCAGGACGTCCTGTTCGGCGCCCTGCCCGGCGCGCCACAGATCGAGAACGCGAACCATCTGTTCTGTTCCCTGATGTTCGATCTTGAGGTCGCGTCCGACACCTTTGCGGTGCCGCATCTTGAGGGCGAGGAGGTATACGCCTGGACGAATGTGGGCCGCCACGGGCCGATCACCGCAGGGCCTGGCGGCGAGGTCGTTCTGCCGATCGCGTGCACAAAAGCCATCATTGGCCTGTTGGATGAAACGCATTTCGTCGAAACGCTGGACGTGCAGGCTGCAACTGAAAACGGATCCTCCGAAGGGCGCAAGCGCCGTCTGCATGCCGGCAGCGGCATCGCGGTGCACCGCACCGCAGCTGGGCTTGTCACCGCCGTTGAGTATCACACCGAAGACAGTGATGTGATCGAAACCGGGCGGGTGTCATTGCTGCCCGAACGGGTTGCTGCAGATCTGACGTCTGCCGTTTCAGGGATGACGAGCAGCGAAGCCGCAACAGGGTATGCAGACCGTGTTTCCCTGCGCTTCTACCCCGTGGGTGGTGCTCCCATGACGATCCTGTCCGTGACCCCCAACGTCGAAGAAAGCGGGCCCTGATGTGTGAGCTGGTCACAGGATTGTTGGCGACGGCCGGCGCTGCTGGCGGGGCTACGGCAGCGACGGGTGCAGCAGCTGGTGCTGTGACTGCCACGAAGTTTCTGCAGACCGCAGGCCTGCTCCTATCCGTCGGCGGCTCGATCGCGCAAGGCATTGATGCCAATCAGGCAGCGCAGCAAACCGCGGCAGACATCGAGGCTCAGCGCGCTGTTGAACGGCGCATCAATGCGGCGGAGGATGATCGCGCACGCATGCTGATGGCCAGTGAGATTGCGACACAGCGGGCCGAGTTGACGGCCCGCGGTGTAACACCCGACAGTCCCACTGCCATCCTTCTGGGCCAGACCGCGGCGCAAGAGCTGTCTTTCCAGTCACAATCCATCCGCTCTACGGGTGAGGCCACAGATCAAGAATTGAGCGCTTCCGCGCGCGCCACAAAGGCCCGCGGGCGCCGGAACCTGTTGACGGGGTACGCATCGGCAGCACGCACTACGCTGACGGCGGCACCCCAGGTCTGGCCGGATCTTCTGCCATGACGCTGACGATCCCCCGGGCGGGCATAAGACCGGGCCGTGCGGCACAGACCCAGGCCACTGAACCGGATGGTGCCAGCGCCGCCGTTGCCGCCGTTGGCGACGCCATGCTGCAAATGGGCACGCGGCTGGAGGCTGACCGGCTTTCGCGCGAGAACGCGCGCAACCAGGTATCGCTGACCAAGGATCTGAACGATCTGCGTCTGCGCATGGAACAACTTGGCGATCCGGATCAGATTGACACGGAATGGGCCGCTGGCGTCCAGTCCGTTCGCGACAAGTATCTAGGAGCTGAAGGGGACGACGGCTCAGCGCTGGTCAGCCGGCAAAACCGCCAAACTTTCGGGTTGGCGATCGACGATCTGGCCAACCGGCACGGGTTTCAGATCGGCCTGAAATCCCTGGGTAAGCGCAACAGTCAGCGGGCCGCAACATACTTCGAGTATGCATCTGTAGCCACGCAGGCGGCACAGGGCGCTGACAAGGCGACCCGCGAGGGGCTGTTGATCAATGGCGCGGCACAGATCGACGACATGGTTAAGGCTTCGATCATTTCGCCGGAAGAAGGTGCGCGACGCAAAGCTGCGCTTGCCCAGGACCTCGACAACGCCGCCGCGATTTCCATGGCAGCCGAGGATCCGGCAGGACTGATAGCTGCATTGGACAATGGTGATCTGCCGGGCCTGCCAGGCGAAGCACAGGCGCGCTACCGCGTGCAGGCCAATGCGGCGATTGCAGCGCAAGAAAAGGCGGCGGCAGCCGAGACTGACCGCCTGGCAAAAGAGCGCAACAAGGCCATCGGCGACCGTCTTGGCGAGATCATCGACATCGCCGGCAAAGGCCGGGTCGCCGTTGATGAAGCCTGGCTGGCTAGCGCGGAAGTGAAAGCCCATCCTGACTATGCAAAGGCGCAGGCCGCGATTGATCTGCGTAATGAAACGCCTCTGTTGGCACAGCTGGCGCCAGCTGAGCTGGATCAGCTTATCGCCGCGGAGCGTGGTCAGAAGGTTACAAAGAAGTTCCAGACCGAGCGCCTGGAAGTATTGCAGGCCATCCGCGAAAGGGCAGTTGATGGCCTCAGCACCGACCCCGTGGCGTATGCCGCAAATGTGGGCCTTCCTGTGCCATCTCTGCCAGAGTTTGACCCAGGCGACCCGGTGGCCTTCGGGCGTGCTCTGGGCGCCCGCGTCGCCTTCGGCGAGCAAATGCGTGTCGAAGGGTACACAACCGAACGCCGGATCCTCACCAACGAGGAACGCCAAGCGATCAAAGCCGCTGCTGCGATCGATCAGGATCCCGGAGCGCGACTTGCGCTGGCCGAGCAGCTGACACGTGCATTGCCACCGCAAAATGCGGATGCAATCGCAGAACTGATCGGCGATCCTGTCTTTTCCCATGTTGGCAGTCTCGTGACCAACGGTGGCGCGCGCGCTCTCGGGCTGGACATCCTGCGCGGACAGCAGGTGATCGAAAACAACAGTCTGGTCCTGCCTGGCCAGCAGAAACGCCTGGATCCGCTCTATGAAGGCTTAGGGGCGATCTTTGCGGATCTGCCGGGTGGCGATCAGATGCAGTCCAATGTCATGGCTGCAACTGACGCCCTTTATGCAGCGCGTGCGCGCGGCGTGGCGGCCAGCGATGCTTTGGACGAAGACCAATACATGCAAGCGCTGCATGAGGTGATGGGGGGTGAAGGTCAGCACAACAGCAGGACCGCGACCGGCGGTGTGCAGGAGGTCCGTGACACCCTGACGATCCTGCCTATGGGGGTTTCCGCGCGAGAAGCTGAAGGCGCCCTGGAATTCCTGGGCAAACGCAAACGCACGGCGAAGCCAAACAACCCCTATGCTGGTATTGGCCATGACTTCGATCCGGAAATGCTCAGTGCGCAGCTGACGGCGGTGAGTGCAAATGGCAAGCCGCCGGTCGTGGGCGGGATGCCTCTGGATGCTCAAACGGCGGAAAATCTGACCCTGCAGGCCGTGGGCAATGACAGATTTATTTTTACCTACCGTGTGAGTGACGACACGCAGCGCACGTTAGCGACCGAGGACGGCGAAACCTATGAGTTCAGCCTGCGCGCCCTGATCCGGGAGGTGCGCCAGTGACTTTCATGTTGAAAGAGACAGGCACCCGAACGGATCCCGTCGCCCTGGACCAACCAGTGCCGACGTATGGTGAACAGTTCAGCGCACAATACAAGGCTAGCCAGATCGAGCAGGATGCTTGGGGGAAGAGCAACCGCGTTCGCGGTGAAGTGCTCGCCGAAATCAACGCAGTGGTTGGCGCGCTGGACATGCCGGAGCCCGATGCTCAGCGACGGCCGGCTCAGCAAATCAGTCCGCGGGATGCCCGCGAGCGACAAGTGCTGGAGCGCGCGGAATGGCTGGCTGCAGAGGATCCGGAACGCTTTGCGGATCTACCCACGACGCCAGAGGATTTTCGGGCTGAGGTCAATCGCCGTCTCGTTCAGGAATACGAAGGTTTGCTGGGCGTTGCGGAAGCAGGTCCGAGTGATCGGATCGGGGCGCGGGCCTTGGGTCGCCTGGCCTCCGGCGTCACGGATGAAGCTACGCTACTGACCCTGCCCCTCGGTGCAGGCGCGGGCAGCATGGCCCGTGTGATTGCCGTTGAGGCCGCCGCCGGCGCGGCGGGTGAAGCCCTGATGTTGCCACGCCAGTTCCGGATGGCGGAGCGGCTGGATATCGAAGATCCCAATGTGTTGCTGCAGCTCGGTGTGGCCGGTGCCACGGGTGGGCTGTTGGGTGGCGGTGCCATCGGTGCTGCGCGCTACCTGCAGCATCGCCGAGGGCAAGCCGCGGCGCTGGCGGAGGGGCGGCCCGTGGACCAAAGCCCCATCGACTATGAGCGCGATGTGGAGACGGCGGAGGAGCAGTTGCGTGACGGGCTGCCGCCGGTTGCTGCCACGGCCGCAAGCGATGCGCCTATCGCGGATCGTCTGATGGCGGACCTGCAGGAGCAGCTTGAGCTGGAGCCGCACCAGGTGGCAGGCATCGTCGGAAACCTCGCCCATGAAACCGCAGGGTTCCGCACGTTACAGGAAATCGCGCCGCTGGTGCCGGGATCGCGCGGAGGGTTTGGCTATGCGCAATGGACCGGGCCGCGCCGTCGGGACTTCGAGGCCTGGGCGGCTGAGCGCGGCGTCGATCCCCGCAGCTACGAAGCGAACCGAGATTTCCTGATCCACGAGCTGACCAACACGCCGGAGGGCAAAGTGCTAGCGCAATTGCGCGGCGCCAGCAACGCGGCGGAGGCCACGCAGATTTTCAGCCGGGTGTTCCTGCGGCCGGGCATCCCGCATATGGACAGTCGCCTGAACTGGGCGCAGCGGGCGTTTGACGGCGAGATCGGCACGATCAATCCGGATGCGGTTGGGCGATCTGCTGGCGTGCGGCTGCAGGGTGGTCCCGTTGGCGATGACGTGCCCCCGGTGCACCTGTCCGCCAAGGTTGACGATCTCAACGTCGAATTTGGCGATATCTCGTTCAGTCAGGACCTGGCCTCGATCTCCCGGGCGCAGGATGGACAGACGCTCCCACCGAACGACGCACCGTTTGGGCCGGTCCTGCAGGAGTTCGAAAACGACTGGCGCGGTGCCGTGCAGGCGCTGAAAGGCCTGCAGGACGGTGAGGCACGCGGCGCGCTCACGCACCCCGATCTGGGCGCCGTCTCCCTTGTCTGGGGTGAGACAGGAGCCAGGGGCAAAGGCTATGGCCTTTCCAAGATCATCGACAGGCACCCCGAGGTGCTGGACGATCTGCAGGGGCGGCTGGAGGCTGCCACCGAAGTTGTCAGCGAAAGCGACAATCGCGTGCGGCTTGCCAGTGACCGGGACGTGTTTGTGATCAGCCGCGAGTGGCGCGGGAACAAGCGGCCCGAATGGTTGCTGACCGCTTATCAAAAGCAGCGGGGCACTGACCGTAGTATGGGGAGGGCCAGCGAATTGCCGGAAGGCTCATCCCCTTCCGCACCGCTGCGCAATCAAGATAATGCCGGCGCGCTGCCGGATCAAGATGATCCGTTGGATGATCTGCGCGCGGAGTTTGAAGCGGCCAGTGCCGATGGGTCTGTCAGCGATCTGGCGCCCGGCGCCAATGCAGGCGCGCTGGATGCTTTTGAGGGCGGCGCCACAGATCCGGCGGTGATCGCGGCCAATGACGCCACATTGGCCGATATGCGCGCCCAGATCGAGGATGCCGAGCTGTCGTTGCGCGAGGCGGGCGTGGATCTAAGCCAGATGACCTTTGAAGACGCCAATGGCGTGGAGATCACCATGGCGGACTTCCTGGAAGACATCGAAGACGACAGCGCGCTGATGGCCGCCGTCGATGTCTGCACATCACGGGGGGGTGCGTGATGGCTTTGCTACGTGTTCGGCCACCACTTTGGGCCAATGTATCCTTTGCAAGCTTTGGCCAGCTCTTGTGGGCCGCGCCGATCCCCATGGTCGGCAAACACATTTCCTGGTTTGGGGCGTTGCATCACGTAGTAGTCGCAGTATTCGTCGCAAAGCTGCGCGTGAAAGGCTGTCCAACGCTGAAGGTTGTCGAAGTAAGTTTGGGCGCTGATCGACAACTCGTGGACGCTAGCAATGTGATAGCCTGCGGCGGTCGGCAGTGTCTTTTTGATGTCTGGTCGCTTGATGTAGCAAACAGGGCCGTACCCGAAAAAGTAATTTGGCACCCTTTCAATTCTAAGGTTGAAGGCGCTTCCCGGCCAGTCGAGCGGTTTCAAAGACATCTTTGTTCCCTAGTCAAAAACAGCTTGAATTTGACATTTGCAGTCCTTGCGGGCAATCTCTGGCTGCACGTCGCAAAAGGGCGTGTCGGGTTTGGCGACCTGAAAGTCTTGAGGCGCTTGTTAAGCCGCGCCGTTGTGTGCGGCTTTCGTATGTCCGGGCGCAGTGGGAGGGCTTCGGCCCTGCCGGTTCCTCAAGACCGGTTCGCCAACCTGCTGTTGCCCGGGCACCCGTTTGGCGACGGCCCCGGGTTCATCTTGAACTTGAGGAGGGCTGCCTGATGAGCGCCGAAGTAATCCCATTTGATTTTGAAGAACAGGCCGTGCGCGTGGTGATGCGCGACGGTGACCCCTGGTTCGTGGCCGCAGATGTTTGCCGCGTGCTGGAAATCCAAAACGCCACCGATGCTGTCAAACGGCTCGATGACGACGAAGTTACCCTAGATACTATCGAGGGTAGCCACCGCCAAACCAACGTCATCAACGAAAGCGGTCTCTATGCGCTGGTGCTCACCAGCCGCAAAGAGCAGGCCAAGCGCTTCCGCAAATGGATCACGGCCGAGGTTCTGCCGGCGATCCGCCGCACGGGTCGCTATGAGCATCCGGGCCTGACAGCCCAGCCGCGCGCCGAAGGTGAAATCTTCGGCATGACGCTGCGCGAGGCGGAGCTGGTGCTGAGCGCCGTGCGTGAGGCGCGGCTGACCCGTGGACCGCGTGCGGCCGCACGCCTCTGGGATCGCACTCCCCTGCCCCCGCTGGCCGATCTTGCCAGCCCCGATCCGGCCGAGGGTCGTGCGGCACTGGCGCATTTGCGCGACCACCTCGGCGCGCAGATCAAGGCGTCGCTTGCGGCGCGCGATGACAGCCTGACCGCCGAGGGCCTGCGCTGTCGCACCGATGGGTTGTTCGTGGCGAACTTCGCCCTGCCCTGCTTCCAGGGTACGCGCTGGGGCGGTGGTGCGCATCGTGGCGCGCTGGCGGGTCTGCACGGCATCGTGCACCCCGCCAACCCGCTGACGCTGGCCGGGGTTGTCACGCGGGGCATCGTGTTGCCCTGGGCGCTGCTCGACGGGGAGGTGGTGTGATGCTGACGCAAGCCAATTTCGACCGCTCCGAAGAGATCTCTTTCGCGCTGTGTGAGCAGGACGGGCTGGAGCGCAGCCTGATCGGCTACCTCGACGGCAAGTTGGCCCCCGGGGATCAGCACATTGCCTTCGCGCTCATTCATGGAATGGCACATGCCCGCCGCCGCGCCGAGGTCGCGGCCGCGCAAATTGCCAGATCGGGGGTACCTGATGGCTAACATGCACGATTGCCTGCAGGTTGCGATGGACGGCGGCGAGATCGACAAGTCGCGCGGCAAGGCAACACAGCAGGAATACGAACAGCTGGTGGAGCGGTATGCGCAGGTCATGCCGCGTCACCAGGCTGAGGTGCGGGCGGCGATGACCGTGAAAGAGGCGCTTTCTGCATCGCTGCCCGCCCGACATCACAAAGTCATTGCACAGCTGCAGACGATGGTGCGACTGGAAAGCCAGATCATGAAGGCGACAGACCCTGCGGCCGCGCTGAACGCCTTGATCGAGTACAACCCAAATGTCGGCTACACCGGCGAAAGCATCCAGTCTTTGAGCCAAGCGCTGATCCGTTCGATCAACGGGGACCTGAACGAATTTCTGCGGAAGACAGGGCAGAACATGCTGGGCAGTCAACGCAACAAGGCGGTGTTGGCGGATGTGGTTGACGAGTTGCACGGCACCAAAACCGGCAATCCGCGTGCTGCTGAGCTGGCCGATGCGGTGCGTTCCGAGCAGGCGCGGTTGCGCAAGATGTACAACGCCCATGGCGGCGATATGGGTGAGCTTCTGGATTATGGCGCGGCGCACAGCCATGATGTGGTGGCGCTCCGCCGTGCCGGCCCTACCACTTGGAAAGATAGCATTCGCGACCGCATTGACTGGACGCGCATTCAAGATTTTCAAACCGGCAAACCCTTCGCCAAGTCGGCAGATGATCTGCCAGAACCCGAACGGGTAGAGGCGTTCCTGGATGATGTCTACCAAGGCATCGTCACCCGTGGCTGGGATGACCGCGACCCCAGCATGGCGGTGGGCGGCAAGGCGCTCTACCGCAAGTATTCCGAACACCGCGTGCTGCACTTCAAGACTGGCCGCGACTGGATGGATTACAACCGCGATTTCGGCAGATCTGATCCGTTCACGGCACTGATCGGCGGGTTGCATGGCATGGCGCGCGACGTGGCGCAAATGCGCGTGCTGGGACCAAATCCGCGCATGGGGCTGGAATATGCCAGCCAGGTTGCAAAGAAGCGCGCCGCCGAGCTGGGCGACTACGACATGGACGCCAAGATCGACAAGCAGGCAAAGCGTGCGCGTGTGGATCTGTCGCATTTCGATGGGTCGGCAAACGTACCAGAAAGCGCCGCCTGGGCCAGTTTCTTCGGCGGCGTGCGCCAGGTGATCACGGCCAACAAGCTGGGCAGTGCCATCCTGTCGGCCGTCACCGACAAGGCCACCATTCACATGGCGTCAAAAGCCGTAGGGATGAACCCCTATAACGTGCTGTCCACGTCCACCAAGCTGATAGCCAGCGCCGCCACCCGACGCACCGCCGCGCAGATGGGCTATGTCGCCGACACGCTGGCTGACATGGGGGCCACAGCCGCGCGCTACACGGGTGATGTTTTTGCCCCGGAGATCACCCGGCGCCTGACCGGCATCACGATGCGAGCCAGCGGGCTGTCCTTCTGGACCGACATGCACAAGACGGCCTTCCAGATGGAGTTTGCGGGGTTTCTGGCGGAAAACGCCGATCGCGCGCTGGCCGACATCGACCCGCTGTTGCGCCAGGTGCTGGAGCGCCGCGGGATCACTGCGACCGATTGGGATAAGCTGCGGGATCTTGGTGCCATGTTCACGGCAGACAACGGGGCAAAGTTCTTATCTCCCATCTACTGGCGGCACCATACGGATATGCCCTCGGCCGAGGCGGAGGGCCTTGCGTTGCGCCTGCAGATGGCAATCGAGGAACAGCTTGAAATGGCTGTGCCGAGTTCCAGCATCGCGGGGCGTCGCATCATTCGAGGTGATAGCAAGCCCGGCACGTTTTCGGGTGAGCTGTTGCTTTCGGGCAGTATGTTCAAGAGCTTTGCGCTCTCGATCACCATCAACCAGATCCGGCGCATCCAGAGCCTGCCGACGCTCGCGGACAAGCTGACCTATTCCGCGCAGCTGGCGGCTGGTCTGTTCGTGTTGGGTGGCGTGGCAATTCAGCTGAAAGAGATCTCAAAAGGTCGCGATCCCAAGCCGATGGACAATGGCGCATTCGCAATGGCTGCTCTGTTCCAGGGGGGCGGCCTTGGTATCTTTGGCGATTTCTTTGCAGCGGAGACCAATCGTTTTGGCGGAGGCATTGCCGAGACGTTGGCGGGGCCACAGATCGGGTTGATTAGTGATGTCGCCCGCATTCCGTTGTCCAATCTTAACAGCGCAATTGAGGGCCGTGATACCGCCATAGGCAGGGATCTCGCCAACTTCGTCCGCCACAACACGCCCATTCTGTCTTCGCTTTGGTATCAGCGCGTGGCCTTCGATCGGGCTGTGGCTGACCAGCTGCAGCTGCTGCTGGACCCGGAGGCCGAGGCGAACTGGCGCCGGCAGGAACGTCATCGCGATCGGACCTCCGGGAATACCGCCTGGTGGGAGCGCGGCGCCTTTACGCCAGCGCGCGCCCCGGATCTTTCAAATGCATTTGAGGCATCGCCATGACGACAGAAGCTTTCGAGCCCACTCCCGTTCGGACCATCGCCGGCCCAGGCCCCTACTCCGTCGATCACGCCTACCAGGAGGGCGGCCTCATTGTCCGCGTCCTGCAGGGCAGCGCAATTGTTGTATTGGATCCCGCCGATTACGAAGTGGCCCCCCTAAGTTCCGAAACCACGGGTGACGTCACGCTGAATGCCGCAATCGCAACCACATACGCCGGCGATGAGCTGCAGATCCTGCGAAAGACGAACCCGGAACAAGGATGGCAAGGCCAAGGCGGCGCGCGCGAAAGGTCGCTGGAGCGGCAGTTGGACGTCTTGACCCAATCCATCCAGGATCAGGAAGACGCCCTTTCACGAACCTTCAAGGTCGCCAGCGGCGTCATCGGGGATTTGCCAGGTAATCGCGCCGGCAAAGCGTTGATATTCGACATAGCCGGCAGCCCTGTGCCTGGTCCTGATGCGGACGCGATCACGAACGCACAGGCCAATGCGGCCGCGGCCATAGCTGCTGCACAGGCAGCAGCTATCAGCGCGGCCCTGGCCGCAACATTTGATCCGGCCCTGTTCCAGGCAGCCGATGACAGCCTTGACGCCCTGTCAGGACAGACCGTCAGCGTCAAAGGGCTTGAGCTTTTGGCTGCAGGCGGTGGATCAGCAATTCGCACCATCGCTGGTATAGCCAACGGAGCTTTGTGCGGTGTTGGCGAGGTGACAATGCACCTTCGCGGCATTGTGCCCACAGGCAAACTGGAGTTGAACGGCGGCTCTGTGCTCCACAATGATTTCCCCGATCTGGGGGCTTATCTCGGCACCTCACCGGGCGACACGATCATCCTGCCGGATATGCGCGGTGAAGGTGTGCGTGGCTGGGACAATGGTCGCGGTGTTGATGTTGGTCGCCTCATTGCCTCGTTCCAGCAGTTCGCTATGGAAGACCACCAGCACTCCACGGTGCACTTCACCAATCTCTCACCGTTCGGAAACACCAACCAGTTCACCAGTACAGGTGTTGCTCAGACTGATGGCCCGAACCTTCAACAACAAACGAGAACAAGCACGGTTCTAACCGGTCCGCAAATCGCTGCTGAAACCCGCATGCGGAACGTGGCTGTCATGTTCTGCGTTCAGGCGGAGGCGTAAGGATGTCGAAGATTGTCAGACAGTTGGACGATGAAGGCTACTACGTTGGTGATGCCATTGCGAACGGGCACCCGAAGCGGCCCGGCGAATACATCCTGCCCGGCGGCGCAGTTGATGCCCCACTGCCGCCTGTACTGACAGAAGGCCAGCGCGCCCGCTGGGTCGATGATGCCTGGCAGGTGGTCGATCCGGACCCAGTTGTGCCGCCGGACCCGCCGACGATGGAAGAAAAGCGAGCGGTGGCGTTCCTGTACCGCAGCGAATTTTGCATTGCCATGAAGCGCGCGGGCTACTGGACGGTGGCAGAGGCGAAATCTGCAGGTCAGGGAAATGTACCACCAGCGTTTTCTGCGGTTCTCGCGGCGTCCGTCATAGCCGGCGCGATCACGCAAGACGAAGCTGACGAAGCAGAAATCACCTGGGCCACTCTACAGGTTGTTCAACGGAGCCACCCTGTCATTCCGATTGCCGCATCTGTCTACAGCCTCACAGACGCCCAGATTGACGCATTGTTCGGGATCACGTGATGGGCTGGACCGCGATCATATCGGAACTCGGTGGCGGGCTGGATGCCATCGACTTGGAAACTGGGTGGCCATGATGGAAAGCCTTACACCCTTCCTGCTGGATCTCGGTTTGCCTGGGGCGGTCATCGCGTATCTGCTCGTGCGGGATCGTCGGCACGAAGCAAAGATCAATGAACTTCAGGACAAGCGCATCGATGATGTGAAGCCCATCATCGAAGCGCTGAGCAACAACACGAATGCCCTGTCCACCATGGCGGACGTCAACAAGGATCTTGCCGCCGAGATCCGCGCGCGGGGGTCATAGCGATGTTCTGGACGCGCAAGCCCAAGCCTGTACCGAGCGACGAAATCAGCGAGAAAATCGCGATGGAAGCCCGGCGCTCCGCCGGTCAGGCCGAGAATGTGGTGACATCCCTTGAGGGGGTGCGCCAGGCGCTTCTGAAAAACACGCTGGACAGAAAGGCAACGAAGGATGGGTAGTTACGTGTCACTGAGCGCGGGCCTGTTTTTGTTCGCGGTGAGCATCCTGGTCATGCTCGCATATAAACCAAGGTGGCGCGACTGGGGCAGCGCTGATTTCCTGCTGGCTTTTGCGATCTTCCTGGGCTTCATGTCCGATGGCCTGAATGCCTTTTGGTGGCAGATCCTGGGCGGGTTGAACTTTCATTTTGAGGTGGTTCCAGGCGCGGTTTTTCGGGCGATCGGCTTCTGGCTGGACGGAGCGCTAAAGGGATCCGCAGGGATCGCCGGCATCCTGCACCTGGTTGCGATCAAGAAGAACCTGCCCAAAGGCGAGCAGCCCCATTGGTACTGGTGGGAAATGGCTTGGTATCCCCAACGGAGGCGTTGCATCGCCCACTTCAGGAAGGCTTTCAATCGAAAGGATGAGCAATGAATGCACTGACGCAGAACTATCGTCTCGGCAGCCGGTCCCGCAGGGAAATGCGGGGGATGCATCCGGATCTGATCCGGGTGATCGAGTTTGCCATTTCGATATCGGAGCAGGACTTCACCGTATTCGATGGCTTCCGCTCAGCGGCTGATCAATACGCTCTATATCAGCGAGGCGCTTCGACGCTCGACGGGTATCAGCGGATCAGTAAGCACCAGCTGCAGCCTGATGGCTACGTTCACGCGGCTGACCTCGTGCCCTGGCGGGACAGCGACGGCGATGGTGACAACGAATTGGATTGGCACTGGCCGTCAATCTACCGGATCGCAGAGGCGATGTTCATCGCTGCACGCAGCCTCAACGTACAGCTGCGCTGGGGAGGGTGCTGGCAGCACATTAACCCCCTCACAGCCCCGCCTGAGCAGCTGGTGCAAATGTATGTGAAGCGCAAGCGAGCCGCAGGCAAACGTGCATTCAACGATGGGCCACACTGGGAGCTCTACGGGTATGCCTAGCTGGTTGATCAGATACTTGCCCACGGCGCTGCTCGTCGGTGCGATTGGCTATGGCCTTTGGTGGGTCGTGGATCTGCGCGCGGACAATATCCTGTTGGCAGCCGACAAGGTGGATCTGGAGACAAAGCTGGCATTGCGGGACGCGCAGCTGCTGCAGGCAGCGAAAATCCGAATGATCGACGGCGAATATCGCGCCTTGGTCGAAGCGGAGCGCCAAGAGTGGGAGCAACTGCGTCGAGAGCTACAGAACATGGAGGGGAGCGATGAACCTCTGGATGATTATTTCGGTGCTGTTGCTGAGCGCCTGTGGCCGTGATGTGCCCGTGAATGTCCCGCCGCCGCAGGTGCCAGCGGATTACCTTGTCGGCTGCCCTGGATACTCCGGCCCAACACCCAGAACGCGGGGGCAGTTTGTGGATGCGGCAATAGCGGAAAAACAGGGCCGCTTGTGTGCCAACCGGAAAATTGAAGCAACTGCGCAAATTCTTGGGCAGGAAAGAGCAGGAGACTGACAATGCAAGACCAGTTCAAAAACGTGAGCCCAAGTATGGAAAGCCCGGCCAGCCGGCTATTCGCGATCACGCCAAGTGACAGCGAGGATCTCGACCTGCCGACCACGGCCATCAACGTCCAAACCTCCGGGACCGTCCGGGTCACGACGCTCGCAGGCGACGTTGGCGATGTCTTCATCGCGGCCGGCATCCCCTTTCCAATTCGCGTAACGCGCGTGTGGAGCACGGGTACAACGGCAACCGGCATCCGGGGACTGTCCGGGTGATCAGCTACAGCTATGCCATAGGCTCTGTGCCGACCTGCAGCATTGGGATTGTCAACCCTGTCCTTGGCATATCGATTGCAGCCGGTGGAACGGAACCCCTGGAGCAGCGCACGTATCAGGGTCAACTGGTATCCGATCTCGCAGAGCACGCGGCGATCACAGCGCTCGAGAACTACGACTTTCCCGGTGGCGCGATTGTCAGCGCCGTCATCCAGACACAAGACGGCGGCGCAGGGCCGTGGACGATGCGCGCCGGTGCCTATCCGTTGGAACTGGGCCAGGCTGTGCGCGTGCTGGTTTCAACTGATCAGGCCACCACGCGGGAATGGGTCATTGAAACCGCCGTCGAATATGCGCTGCAGATCGCAGACGGCCCGGGCAACACGCTTGAGATCGACCGCAACGATATCGTGACCACGGGTGTCTATGACATCGATCTGACGGTGGCCGATCCCCCGATCAACGAGACGGTGCAGCTCGACGTCGCAGACCTGGTAGCGGGTGCCGTCATGCTCGCCGTGCCTGCGCCGACCGGCACCGCCGCCGTGGGCGCGGTGCTGAGCGTCCAAGAGGGCATTGCAGCCACGGAAGACGCCGGAGGCATCACGGGGCGCAATTATCTCTGGGGGCGCTTCCTGACCGCCTCACAGACGCTGGAAGACGCTGTACCGATCAGCGGGGCCACTGCTGCCACCTTTACGGTGCGGAGCGCTGATCAGGGCTACACCATCGTTTGTGAGCAGACGGCGGTGGATGCTGGCGGGCCGGGCACGGCTGCGATCAGCCCGACTGGCGTAGAGATCCCCGCCGCCGTGGGCGCGGTGACAAACACCTTTACCGCGGCGGACAACACGGCCCTGCAGACCCACACCCCGGAAGACGGGTTCCCGTTTCTCCCTGCGGTCTATTCGCCCGACCCGTCGCCCATGGAAATCCTGGGCGGTGCTGTGCGGCCAACCGCCGCCGGTGCCTCCAGCGCCCACGTCCAGACCGGCCGGGCGCTCGCAGTAAACAGCCGGATCACTGCCAACGTGCGGATGTTCGGCGCGCCCAATGGCACGCATTCCCAGGGCGTCACGCTCTATGATGCGGCCAATGATGTCCGATATACCTTCCGCTTCAATGGCAACAACAGACGCTGGCAGCTCTATCGATTTGGCGGTCAGCCAACAGTGACAATCTGGGAGGGTGAACCAACAGGCACTGGTGGCGTTGACGGCACCTACATTGATGGGGTTGTCCGCGAAATCATCCTTGAGAAGAACGGAGACATCCTTACCGCTCGGATCAACGGCAATCTCGTTGCCACTCGTGACATCTCTGGAGATGGCTTTGTCTCCGGTCGGCCCGGTCTGCAGTCCTTCGGCGCGACGGTCAACGGTGCGCGGATCGATACCATGTTGTTCGAGGTGCTCTGATGCCAATTTCTACTCTTTCAGGTATTGCCGTTGGGGCAAGCGTATCGATCGGCCTTCTCGGTTCCATTTCCGCGCTTGCCGCCTGGGCGCAGACAGCGCAGCACCCCAGCTTTCAGAACGTGCTTGGCGGGCAGTTCGTCAGAGACGGTTGGGGCATTGGTGACCACTATTTCCACGAGACCGATGCAGACGGGTGGAGCGTCATCGGCCCCGGCGAAAACAACAAGACGTTCCATGTGTCAGCAGACGCTGCGAAAAGTGTGTCTCTGCAGGACGTCATCGATGAGCAGCCAAGCGTCAGCAACACCAATCAGGCGCGCAATTACATTCGCGATCAGGCCGTTGGGGCGATT